>JBGTAU010000174.1:0-12134 GCA_041749675.1 Rhizobiaceae bacterium
CGGGGGCCTTTTTCTTTTGCCGTTCAGACTTCCTTTCTGGGTTTCAATAAGCATTTCCCAACTTGATCTTTCATCAAGCGATTAAGGATAATGCGACCAAACAAAAACTCGTGCACGCAAACGCCCGTCCGGTACCAACACGCCGGAACAGCAAAACTTTTTACTGACCACGTTTGCCGGCATACTCTTTGGCAAACGCAGCAAGATTTCCCTCCAACCACCGCGCAAAGTCGCCATCAGCAATGTCAAAGCGGGTGGATTTGCCAGATTTTGAAATTTGGATCTCCACATCTCCGGCCCTGACCACACGGACCTCAGATTTAGCCGAAGCCTTCCGAGACAGTCGGTCAAACAGCATTTGAAAACGCCGGTCGCTGTCTGCGGCCATAAATTCAGCGCGGTCGATCTCATCTTCCGCTTTGATTCGCGCGGCATCCTTCGCCAGCAAATCACCCAGCGCCATCCAGCGTGGGCGGCCAGCTTTGGGCGCTGGGCCAATCGCACGCGCAATGTGCAACGGAATCGCATCCGCCACTTGAAAATAGCGTGTCATATCCGCCTTGTGGGCACCAAGCGCAGTTTGCGCGGCAGCGCGTTCGACGCCTGCCTCCACCATGCCTTTGGCAAACAGCGCTTTTTCGATGAACGATAGATTGCGCCGCTCGGCGTTTTCCTTGCCCTGCGCCAAAAGCAGCGCGCCGTCATCCAGATTACGCACTATGGCCTTCACCGGCACGTCCAAAGCCCGCGCCGCCTTGATGCGCCGGTGTCCATAGGCCGCTTCAAAGCGACCGGCGGTTTTTGTATGAACGCGCACCAAAACCGGAACCTGCTGGCCACTGTCTTTCAGACTTTGCACCAACTGTTCAAACTCGTCGTCATTGGTTGCCCCATCAGACAGTCGGTCCGAAAAAGGGGAGGGGTCGATAAGATCGGGATGAATTTCGACAATCCGCTCGCCGTCTTGCAATGCGCCTTTAAACTGCCGTGCCTCTTCGATTTCGCGCTGCAAACCGCCCAGCGACAGCCCCATCGCCTTCACCGCGCCCGATGCTGGGCGCTGTGGCATCATATCTGGCGTTGCGGCCGTGGGCTGGAACATATCTTTCAGCTGGTCCTTGCGGCTCACCATTTATGGGCACTCCTTTGGCCAGAACATAAGGCTCGTGAATCAAGCGTGGATAGATTTTTCATATCCGCCCCCAAGCCTGGTTAATCAGTGCTTCAATTTCGCTGTTCACTGCCGCCAAGGATTCCAAGGCGCGATCATAAGTTTGCCGTGAGAAATTCTCGCGGCCAACCTCGTACAGCGTTTGTTTGGTAAGGCCCGCATCTGAGATTGCTGTGGTTTTGAGCATCGGGGCTGTCAAAACACGATTGCCAAATTGATTGCGCAAAAACGCCGAAATCTGTGTCTGCGGCCCGTCATTGGGTTCATATCGGGTGATCAGATAGCGCAGAAAATCAAAGTTCAGTTCACCGCCCGCCGCCCGCACCACCGACAGAAGATCCGATGTCATGAACAAAAACTGGCTCATTGAGGCCACATCCAGCATTTGCGGATGCACTGTCACCAACACAGATGTTGCCGCACACAGTGCGCCAAGTGTCAAAAATCCGAGCTGTGGCGGGCAATCGATCACCACTACGTCATAATGCTGCGCCACGCTTTGCAGCGCTGATTGCACGCGGGCAAAGAACAGATCGCCCGCATCCTTTGCGGCATTTCCAGTCTGGCGATCATGCAAATGGTGCGGTGTCGTGTGTTCAAATTCTTGCAGTTCCAAATTGCCAGGCACCAAATCCAGCCCGTCAAAATAGGTCTTGCGAATAATATCAGACAAATGCCGCCGCTCGCCGTCGTAGCGGATCGCGCCGTAAATCGTATCATTGCCGGTCAAATCCAATTCCGGCTGGTAGCCAAACAGCGCCGACAGCGAGGCTTGCGGATCCAGATCAACCGCCAACACGCGGTAACCTTCCAGCGCCAAATGCTGCGCCAAATGCACTGACGTCGTGGTTTTGCCGGAGCCGCCTTTGAAATTGGTCACCGCAATCACTTGCAGCTGCTCATGCACTTGCCGGTGCTTGATATAGTGCCGCGCTTTTGAAGGATTTTGTGATGCCAGATAGTGGCGCAGCGCATTGACTTGCGGCAAGGTATAAGAACGGCGACCACCGGCGCCAAGCTCCGGCTGCGGGCCTTCATTGGACAACGACAGCTGGCGCAAATAGCCATCCGAAACACCAATCAATTTCGCCGCTTCACCGGAAGAAAAAGGCCGCAGTTTTTTTTGCGCGGTCGGCGGAAAGAACCGGTCCCGCATCGCCGACAATTGCGCAGACAGACCCGCGGCATCAGCGGCAATTTGCTCATCAGCAGGCAGGGCAGGGAATAGGGCAGGAGAAAGGGTAGGAGACGTAGTGCCGACGTGGTTCGTAAAATCTGCATGCTCAGGATTGTTTGCTGCTGGCATCAACGCCGCCATTGCTCTTGCGACGTCATCCATTTCCGTCACGCTTTTGCGTGCTTGCTGCTGTTTGGTACCCACCATTTCAATTCCCACCGGCCTATTTGGCGCTATTCAAAAAACGGTCTTAAGCCGCCCCTGAGCCGCGCCGCAGCCGCTTTGCAGCCGCACTCGAGACGGCTTGCAAACGATGCTAAGCATACACACTCACGATTCGGGCGAGGCCGTCAAATCCTTGATTTCAGTTACGCAACTAAGCCGTCATAACGACCATAAAGCGTAACCAAAATGAGCGCGATGGGTGAGTCTGTCAAGAAAAACATAGTTAACGCGCATTAACCACCCTGCAACCAAAGATGCAGCTGCGCGGCATGTGGTTGACATCTGTCAACGGGCGTCGGGTGCTATCTTAAGAGGAACAGACAATGGGTCGAAATACGAACAGCATTGGCGGTTCAGTTGGACCTATAGTTGAACCAGATTGGCTATTGAGTTTCCGTATTACTAAGATCAAGCGGCTAGGATAGGGCAACCAGTTTTGTGCGCCCAAATTTTTAGGACGGTTGATTACATGGTTAGTTGATCACAGATATAAATGTGTATGATCAGATGAGCCATTATCGGTCACGCAACGGGAGGAGGCACTGTTGCAACTGTTGAATTGCCAAAATGTAATCTGCCGAATCATCAAGGGGATATGATGGCATCGCAACCGCAAACGCCCACATCGCCCAAAAATTGGGATGAGATCAAAACCACCACATGTTATATGTGCGCCTGTCGTTGCGGCATCAAAGTTTACCTCAAAGATGGCACCGTCACCTACATCGAAGGCAATCGCGACCATCCGGTCAACAAAGGCATCATTTGCGGCAAGGGTGCATCCGGCATCCAACAGCACTATTCGCCGTCGCGCCTTTCCAAGCCGTTGCTGCGCGTGGGCGAGCGGGGTGCTGGCGAATTCAAGGAAATTGAGTGGGACGAGGCGCTGTCGCTGGCGACCGACTGGCTCGGCAAGGTGCGCAGCACCGACCCAAAGAAACTGGCATTCTTCACCGGTCGTGACCAGAGCCAAGGTCTCACTGGCTGGTGGGCCAGCCAGTTCGGCACCATGAACTATGCGGCGCATGGCGGCTTCTGCTCGGTCAACATGGCAGCCGCCGGTCTCTATACATTCGGCGGCGCGTTCTGGGAGTTTGGCGAACCAGACTGGAACCACACCAAGTATTTCATGCTGTTCGGGGTGGCTGAAGATCATGGCTCAAACCCGATCAAAGCCGGCATCGGCAAAATAAAGGGCAGGGGCGCAAAGTTCGTTTCAGTCAACCCAATTCGCACGGGCTATTCAGCCGTTGCCGACGAATGGATTGGTGTCACGCCCGGTACAGACGGGCTATTTGTCGGCGCACTGATCCACGAATTGTTGAAAGCCCAAAAGATCGATGGCGAGTATTTGCTGCGCTACACCAATGCGCCTTGGTTGGTGATCGACAATCCAGGCGGGGCCGATGACGGCCTATTTGCTCGCGACAAAGACAGCAAAAATCTCGTTTGGGACGGTGTTGAAAAGAAGGCTGTTGCGCTTGGCGACAAAGACGCCTCGCCCTCACTGATGGGCCGTGTGTCTTTGGGAGGCGGCAAAAAGGCGGTCACATCATTCCAGTTGATCGCCGAACGTTTCTTAAAAGACGAATGGTCGCCAGAAGCGGTTGAGAAACAAACCGGCGTTCCTGCACGAACAACTAAGCGCATCGCTGCCGAACTTGCTCGCGTCGCCTTTGAAGAGCAAATTGAACTTGATGTGCCGTGGACCGACCATACCGGCATGCGCCACGACACAATGATCGGTAGACCGATATCAATGCACGCCATGCGCGGGATTTCCGCTCATGCCAACGGCTTCCAAACCTGCCGCATCATTCACTATTTGCAGATCATGCTCGGCACCATCGATGTGCCCGGTGGCTTTCGTTATAAAGCGCCTTTCCCCAAACCCATTCCGCCGCACGTGAAGCCGACGGGCAAGATCGGCCAAGTCAAACCCAACACGCCGCTACCCGGGCCACCGCTCGGCTTTGTGACATCGCCGGATGATTTGCTGGTCGATGAGGCAGGCAGTCCGTTGCGTATCGACAAGGCGTTCTCGTGGGATGCGCCGATGTCGGCGCATGGTATGATGCATATGGTGACCACCAATGCAGGGCTAGGCGATCCCTACCACATCGACGTCTTGTTTATGTATATGGCCAACATGAGCTGGAACTCAGCCATGAATGTGCCCGACGCGATCAAATATCTCACCGATAAAGACGAAAAGACCGGCGAGTATGTGATCCCCAAAATTATCTATTCGGATTCCTATGCGTCGGAGATGGTCTACTATTCGGACCTGATCTTACCGGACACGACCTATCTGGAGCGCTGGGATGCGATCTCGATGCTGGACCGGCCGATCTCGGAAGCAGACGGACCGGCGGACTCCATTCGCCAGCCCGTTGTCGAGCCGGACCGCGATGTTCGCCCGTTCCAGAGCGTGCTGCTCGATCTTGGTGCGCGACTTGGCTTGCCCGCCATGATCAACGCGGACGGGAACCCACGATATCCGGGCGGCTATGCTGATTACATCGTCAATCACGAACGTGTGCCAGGCATTGGTCCGCTGGCGGGGTGGCGCGGCGCTGATGGGCAATCGCACGGTAAGGGCGCAGTCAATCCAAACCAATTGCAGAAGTACATCGAGAACGGCTGTTACTGGTACTATGAACTGCCCGATGAGATGAAATATTTCAAACACGTCAACCAAGCCTATTTGGATTGGGCCGTGTCGTTCGGCTATCTCGGAACAGCCGAACCCATTATCCACCAACTCTATTGCGAACCACTGCAGACATTCCGTTTGGCCGCGCGTGGGCATGGCAAGGTTTTGCCACCAGAACAACACAAGGCCCGCATCGAAACCTACTTCGATCCGATCCCCTTCTGGTATGCACCATTCGAGGGCGAGTTGGTGGCAAAAGATGCGTTTCCCATGCATGCCGTCACCCAGCGCCCGATGGCGATGTACCATTCATGGGGCTCGCAAAACACGTGGCTACGTCAAATTCTGGGCCGCAATTGGCTGTATGTTGCACGCCCCAAAGCCAAAGAGCTGGGTATCATTGACGGCGACTGGGTTCATGTCATCTCACATCACGGCAAAATCAAGGTTCAAGTCAAACTGATGGATGGCGTGAACCCAGATACCGTTTGGACTTGGAACGCAATTGGCAAACGCTCGGGCACATGGGCCCTCGATAAGGATGGACCGGAAGCAAAGAAAGGTTTTCTGCTCAATCATTTGATTTCCGAGTTGCTGCCGGAGCAGGGCGGGGGTTATCGCTATTCCAACTCCGACCCAATCACAGGACAAGCAGCCTGGTATGACTTGAAAGTGCGCATCGAAAAAGCCAGTGATCAAACGGCAATCAGCGAGCCGCAATTCCCATCAATCAACCCCTTGCGGAGGAGCTGATGACCACGTTGCCGACATCAACTGCCAAGAAACTTGGGCTGGTCATCGACTTGGATACGTGCGTTGGCTGCCAAGCTTGCGCAACGTCGTGCAAAGAGTGGAACACGCAAGGCTATTCCGCGCCGCTGACGGATGAAAATCCGCGCGGGACCGACCCGCTCGGCGTTTGGCTCAATCGCATTCATGGCTATGAAGTGCCGGAAGAGGGCAGGGACGCCTCGCGCATTGTCAACTTCCCGCGCTCTTGCCTGCACTGCGAAACGCCAGCCTGTGTCACCGTTTGCCCGACCGGCGCATCGTACAAACGCGCTGAAGACGGCATTGTACTGGTCAATCCAGATACGTGCATTGGCTGCAAACTTTGCTCATGGGCTTGCCCCTATGGCGCACGCGAATTTGATCAATCACATGGCGTGATGAAAAAATGCACGCTCTGCGTTGATCGCATTTACAATGAGAATTTCGAGCCAGAAGATCGCGTGCCAGCTTGCGTTAAAGCCTGCCCGACAAGTGCACGACATTTCGGCGATTTTGCCGATCCAAACTCCAACGTGTCGATCTTGACCCGCGAGCGTGGTGGTTATGATTTGCTGCCAGAAATGGACACCAAGCCTGTCAATAAATATCTGCCCCCGCGCAAACGCCGCGATGACACAACATTGCAGCCGGAGCAATTGCCAGCGAGCGACGGCTCGGCGATGGACCGACTGTTTGCTTGGTCGGATAGTTTTCTAACCGCGCGGGCGCAGCCAAAACCATCGGCGAAGAAGACAGCCAGCGAGACTGTCAAAACATTAGCAACGAAAATCAGCGGTGCTGCGAAAACAGTTGCCAAGCGTGTTACCAAAGCCGCAAAAAAGCCGACCTAGACAAAGCCCTGACCCAAGGACAAATCACTTATGCACCCCGCCTATTCTGTGCTGTTTTTCACGACTGCTTCCGGCGCTGGCTATGGCTTGCTGGCGCTTCTGGGATTGGTTGGGTTCAATCATGGTCAAGCGTCAAGCCTATGGTTTGCGCTTGTCTCAATGGCGATTGCGCTCGGGTTGATCACGGCAGGGCTTTTGTCATCGACGTTGCACCTTGGGCACCCTGAACGCGCTTGGCGAGCGTTTTCGCAATGGCGTTCATCGTGGCTCTCGCGCGAGGGGATCGCAGCGGTAGCAACCTATGTTCCAGCGTTGATTTTTGGTCTTGTTTGGTCGGGGCTCTATGAAGCACCTGCGTTGATAGCACCGCTTGGCATCATCACTGCGATACTATGCGCCGTCACCGTTTTTGCCACCGGCAAAATCTACGCGACGCTCAACACCATACGTGCATGGAACCAGCCATTGACGGTGCCAGTTTATTTGGCATTCGCATTGGCCACCGGCAGTGCTGTGCTGATGGTCATCGCCACAGTGTTTGGGCGTTTTCAAGTTGCGCAGCTGGTCATCGCCGTTATCGCGCTGGTGCTCGTGGCTTTGCTGAAATTTTTCTACTGGCGCGCCATCGACACCGCTCCGCGCGACCGCACCATGGCCAATGCCACAGGGTTAGGGGAGGGCGTTCGCCAATGGGAAGTGCCGCACACGGCGACCAACTATATTCAAAAAGAAATGGGCTTTGTCATCGCTCGTAAACACGCGCAGTCATTGCGCAGGCTGGTGTTTTTGCTGTTGGCGCTGGTGGCCGTTTGCTACGGACTGTGCCTCATCTCGCCGTGGTTCTCACTGCCAGCCGCCGCGATTATTCTTGTGGCTGCATTCGTCGAGCGCTGGCTCTTCTTTGCCGAAGGCGAGCATGTGGTGACACTGTATTACGGCAATCAACAGGTTTAAGGATTTTCCTCGTCGCATTATCCTTAAACGACTGATGTGCCATCAGACTTGGAAATTCTTTAAGCTTGACGCATTATCCTTAAATGTCTGATGTGCCATCAGACTTGGAAATGCTCTAGCCCCACCGCTTTGAAGCGATGGTTTTGCCGTTTTCGTCTTTGACACAAAATATGCCGTACAACGCATTCATGATGATTTCAGCTTCGCTGCTCGCCAGCGAATAGTGGGTGAATTGCGCGGAACGCCGTGTTGTCACTAGGCGCTCGCGGCGCAAAACCGAAAGGTGCTGGGACAAAGTCGACTGGCGCATGTCCAACAATTCTTCCAGTTCATTGACCGATTTTTCGCCATCCAAAAGATTGCAAAGAATGCCCAATCGGCTTTCGTTCGCCATCACTTTGAGCAACTCGGCAGCAAGCGGTGCTGTTTCTTTGAACTGTTTGATTTCCATCATCTTGGGCTACGAGATTTAACCTAGAAAATCAATCTGTCTTCACCTTTTTCAATTTATTAATACCCAGCATTTCCATCATGGCCTTTTCATAAAGCGTCTCAGATGTGCCTTTACGCATTTTGCGCAAGAAGTATTTTTCAAATGCAATTTTAGCAGCATGCACCCATTTGCCGGACGACGACCAATTGACATTGCGCGGTGGAATTTGCGGTTGGGCTACAAAGGCGACACCGCTGTCGCCGAAATCGGCAAGGCACACGGCATTCCACGTTCCTTGATGACTGGGCGCTTGCCCGCGCAACACCTGACCAATATTCAGCGCCGTTGCTGTTACCATCGATTCAATCATGAAGCCGGTTTTTGGCACACCACACGGCACAGGCGTCGGTCCCATCGGAGGGATGGCAACACAAACGCCGACAGCGAAGATGTTCTTGTACTTCGGATTCTGCTGATGCTTATCAACAATTGTAAAACCGCGTGGATTGGAAAGACCTTCGATCCCGCGCACCGGCTCGATGCCGCGGAATGCTGGCAACATCATAGAAAAGCCGAACGGCAATTCCTTCTCAGCTTTGACTGTTCCATCGTCGTTCATTTCTTCGACAGTCATTTTCCCTTGCTCGACTTTTTTCACCCGGGTCGAGGTCATCCATTTGATGTGCTTGCTGCGTAGTTCGCTTTCGAGCAACCCTTTGGTATCACCAACGCCGTCAAGGCCAAGATGCCCGATATAGGGCTCAGCAGTCACAAAAGTCATCGGCACCTTGTCGCGAATTTTGCGCCGGCGCAGTTCGGTTTCTACGATGAATAGAAACTCGTAAGCCGGACCAAAGCAAGACGCGCCTTGCGCGGCACCGATGATGATGGGCTGTGGGTTTTTGCACAGGGATTCAAAATCGATCGCAGCCTTTTCGGCATGATCGATATGGCAAATGGATTGGGTGAAGCCGCCATGGGGCCCAAAACCCTCAATCTCGTCAAACGCCAAATCAGGGCCTGTAGCAACGACTAAATAGTCGTAAGCGATGGATGTTCCATCAACCAATTCAACACGGTTTTCGTCCGCATGGAGCTTCTTGGCAGCAATAGGTTTGAACCCAATTTTCTTCTTGGCAAACACCGGCGCCAGATCAACTGAAATGTCCTCGCGCTTGCGCCAATTCACGGCAATCCACGGATTAGACGGCACGAAGTGATACTTCGGGTCTTTGGTGATGACCGTTATTGTATCTTCAGCGCGCATTTGATCACGCATCTCATAAGCCATAATCGCGCCGGAAAGGCCGGCGCCCAGTACCACGATGTGGGCCATAAATCTCTCTCCCTATTTCGAACGGACGAGGCCTATCGCCTTCTCCCATGTTCGATCATTCGTATTTAAGAATATACAGATTAATTGTGGTCTGTATAGTACGGCGAAAGTACGGAGTGATTTTGGGCGCGGCGGAGCTTATCGTTGTTAAGCTTTACTATTCGCCTTCGGATAAGCGCTCCTAAACGCGGCATTTTCAGCAAGCTGCGCTTCGATGGCATTGATCCTAGGCAAGCCACTGATGTCCACGCCCCAGCGCCGTGCGTTGTAAATTTGCGGGATCAAGCAAATGTCAGCGAGCGTCGGTGTAGAGCCATAACACAGCGGGCCGGGCGAATTTTCCAGCATTTTTTCGACCGCGGCCAAGCCAGCGCCGATGAATTTATTCATCCAAACTATGCGGGTTGCATCCACATTGCCGACCAAATCTGTCACATGTTTGACCACGCTCATATTGCAAACCGGATGAATGTCCATGGCGATCGCGTGCGCGATGGCCCGCACTTTTGCGCGCGCTATTGGGTCGGTTGGCAGAAGCTTTAACGATGGAACTGTCTCTTCGAGATATTCGATGATCGCCAGAGACTGCGTGAGCAGTGCTCCGTTAATCAACAAGGCCGGAACCAAGCCTTGCGGATTACGCGCAATATGCTCTGGTGATTTGTGATCCCCTTTGAGCAAATCGACCGGTACCGCCTGATAAGCAATGCCTGCCAGATTGAGCGCAATGCGCACGCGGTAGCTGGCCGATGAGCGCCAATAATCATAGAGTATGACGGCACTCATTTGATCGCAGCCTTGTTTAGTATTGCATCCAATATTTGCTTGTCGCCAATGGCGTTGGCCATAATGAGCACGAGCCGCGCGTTGAGACGGGCGCTCTCGTCAGGCGATAAATTGGCGTGTGCGGCGATCAGCTTTTCGTAAAAATCATCACCATGTTTGCCTAAGCGGTCTTGTCCCAAATCCATCATGATGCAATTCCTGTTGCCCGCGCCAACGCTTGGGCGATGTCTTCGGCTGTTGGACTTTGCCAAGCGCCCGCGACATGTTGATCAGGGCGAATAAGGTACGTCCAGCCGGCACCATAACGCTCGGCAACAAGACCGGATTGATCTTCAGCTTTCGAAATGCGCACCGTTTTCAGTGGCGTTGCCACGGTCTCATCTTGAATAGCGAGCACAATGAATTCGCCGCCAAGCTGGTCTAACAGAAAGGCATCCTTGCCAGCAACGGTAAGCGGCGCATCAAGACAGGGCGAACCGGCAGGCAGCGGCGCTGCTTGATCAGGCGTCTGCAATCCAAGCCCATTCAGCGAGCAGGGTTGCGACAATCGCCCCGAATTAATGAGACGCCGCGCGAAGGGCATGTCTTTGGCCAGCGCCAAAACTTCATCACGAAAAAGCCGCTCGACGGGCGTTGCCGCCGACATAAAATTCGTGGTGCGCGAGGAGTTCAGAATATTTTCATCCGCCCCATGCACGCGCTCTTCATTGTAGCTTTCGAGCAATGACGAGGGTGCTGCACCTTTGACAACCGCCGCCAGTTTCCAGCCTAGATTATCGACATCCTGAATGCCGCCATTGCCACCACGCGCGCCAAACGGCGAAACAACGTGTGCGCTATCGCCCGCGAAAATCACGCGATCATGCACAAACCGCTCTAGGCGTCGGCATTGAAATGTGTAGACCGACACCCAGTCGAGTTCAAAATCTGAATGGCCGACAGCTTTAACAATGCGCGGGATCACGCGTTCCGGCTGCTTTTCCAGTTCAGGGTCGGCATCCGGACCCAATTGCAAATCGATGCGGTAGATATTGTCTGGCTGCTTGTGCAACAGCGCGGATTGGCCGGCGTGAAATGTCGGTTCAAACCAAAACCAGCGCTCGGAAGGTTGCTCGATTTTCATCTCGACATCAGCAATAAGAAAGCGTTCTTCAAAGAAGCGCCCTTGAAACTCGAGCCCCATCATGGCCCGCGTCGACGAGCGCGCGCCATCGCAGGCCACGGCATATTGAGCCGTCAAATCATAATTTCCATCAGGCGTTTGAATGACCAGTTTCGTACCCGAAACATCTTGGCTCAGGCCCGTCACTTTGTTCTTCCAGCGCAGGTCAATCAGGTCAGGGAAATCAGCACAGCGTTCGACCAGATATTGTTCAACGTGATATTGCTGGAGATTGATAAAGGCTGGGTTTTTGTGACCCTCTTCAGGCAATAAATCAAAGTTCCAGACTTCGCTTTCGCCATGAAACAACCGCCCGACTTTCCACGTCACGCCCTTTTCAACCATGCGCTCGCCGACGCCCAAACGGTCGAATATCTCTAGCGTGCGCTTGGCCCAGCAAATGGCGCGGCTGCCGACGGAGACTGTGTTGTTGTCATCGAGCACGATGGATTTCACGCCATGCAGAGCAAGATCAATAGCGAGCGCGAGGCCAACCGGACCAGCGCCGATGATGGCGACGGGGGCATCGCTCGGCGATCCGCCGGAAAGTTCCGGCGGTATGCGATAGGGGAACGCGGGGTAATCAGCGCGGGGCATGAGCGGCCGCCTTGC
>JBGTAU010000175.1:0-3119 GCA_041749675.1 Rhizobiaceae bacterium
TTCCAACTATTGAGGCACCAAAGGCAGAGGGTAAACGTTTACGCGGAACGGAAAAATCTAATGCCAAGAAAATGGCAATGACTGCGCGCGCGCTGGACGACACAAAAATTTGGCTCGGATTTAAGTAGAATATTTAGGCTATTTTGCCTAACAGTCCGGCGTATTTACTGCTGATCAATGCCGCTATCGATACGCCAGAAACACCCTGACCGCGTTCAACCGATAACAAGACAACGGCAGAAAGCAACGCGTCAATCAAAACGATCAGTGCGAGCGCTGCTAACGCTACGAATGACGATGTAGCAAGTGCAGTTCCAACAATCATTCTGCCAACATGCACAGCAACCCAAATCAAACATGCAAATTGCGCAGGCGCTAAAAGTGTAATCCATTGCTGCTTGGCATCGAAAGTGGCGTCATTGTCAGATTGCGCTACTGATGTATGCACAATCATGGCCATCGTCATCATCAAACAAACAGCCAAAGCGCTGGCGATCACGGCGCTCGGCTGCAGGACCATGAGCGTAAAGCTGGACAACGCAAAGACTGCGGTCCATGTTTTTACATCTGTGCCAACAAGCGCGTTTGTACTCTTTGCGACAACGGCAGCTCTGCTTATGTTTGAGTGTGTATTAGACATGATCATCACCTTACTGACTTGTAGGGATCATCATGCACCAGTTCAGTCCAATTTCAGTTAAGAAACGAGCAAAGTTGGATTTACAGTAAAGCGAGTGTTAAGCTTGCGGCTCTCGGATCACGGCTTTGGCGGTTTTGCCTTCCGTGCGATCATAGGCCAATAATGCGCGAAAAGCCGATAGCGAAAGATCAGGTTTTTTACCATCAGCAAGGCTGTAAATATGCTCGTAATACCAGCCAAGCGATCCCCAAGCGTTCAAATCGCGCAAGAAGCTGATGGGCGAGCGCGGACTTAATAGCCCACCACCGATGACTAAATCATCATCGCGGCTAAATAGTTTTGTAACCTCGCAGCTGAGCAACTTTTGCGGTGCATCTGGATCCAGCACCAATGGGCGCCCAATGCCAATAAGATCGACACCGTCTTTGTTTAGGGCTTGCTCCATTGCAGCGACGGTTCGAAATCCACCCGTCACCATGACAGGCACTGACACCTTCGCGCGCAGTTTTGGCACAAAGTCCAGAAAATAGGCTTCGCGTTTGATTGTGCTTTCGCGTTTACTTGCGCCAAGGGGATCTTTGCGATCAAAATTGATCATGCGCGGCTGTTCATAGTTGCCGCCCGAAATCTCAATCAAGTCGACGCCCGCTTCTTCCAGCCATTTGGCAACGATGGCACTTTCGTTATCCGAAAATCCACCCTTTTGAAAATCTGCGGAGTTGAGCTTCACGGAAACTGCAAAGGTTTTGCGCGTTTCTGCTCTTATCCGACGGATAACTTCCAATAGAAAACGAGCGCGATTTTCCAGTGTCCCGCCATATTGATCGGTGCGCCTATTAGATAGCGGTGATAAAAATTGTGAGACTAAATAGCCGTGTGCTGCATGCATTTGCACGCCATCAAACCCCGTGGCTTCGACCGTTTTGGCTGCGTGGACAAAGGCGTTAATTGCTTTTTCAATTTCTTCAATTGTCAGTGGGGTTGGCGTTGCAAACCGGCCATTGCCCATCTTAAGCCCGATATTAGACGGGGCTTTGGGATGTTTGTTGATCATTTTTTGGGTTTGGCGCCCGGCGTGATTGAGTTGAACCCAAATCTGCGATCCGTGCGCTTTGGCAGCTTTTGCAATATCTGCAAGCGCAGCCAGCGCTTGATTGGACTGCGTGCCTTCAATGGCCAAGTTTCCGCCGCGCTCCAAGTGCCAGCGATCGACAAGAAAATTACCCGTGATGAGGAGCCCAGAACCGCCCTCACCCCAACGCTGGTATAGACGCACGAAGCGCTCGTTACCTTGATTGTTGCCGCTAGAAAGGCCCTCGGTCATCGCCGCTTTGGCGATTCGGTTTTTAAGCGTCGCGCCACATGGCAATTGTAATGGATCAGACAAATGCACACTGGTCACTGGCGGTAACTCCACTCAAATATTCTACGAGTGGTAGCCTAGTTGAAAACCATACTTAACAAAAGCTAAACGTGTAAAAATTTAACGACAAGGTTAATTGTTCGGCGATTTATTTTGGCAAACCGGGTGTGCCAGCTTCGTTTGCGTTTAGGCGAACATAGTCCGCTTTTAAGTCCGCTGATGTTTTTCTCGAACCATCATGGCTCCAGCCGGGCGGCTTAATCAAATAGTTCAGCCGCTGGCGCAACGTTAATCCGGGTTGCGCCACATCAGAAAAAATGCCGGCATATTCATGGAAGGCAACTTTGATTGGATTGAATGTGCCAAGGTTCTTTACGATTCCATAACGCGGCGCATCTTCTTCGAGTTCTGGTACATATGAACCAAACATGCGGTCCCAAATAATAAGTGTTCCGGCATAATTGGCGTCAAGATAGCGCGCATTTGTAGCGTGGTGAACACGATGATGCGAGGGCGTATTCATGATCAATTCAATCGGCCTCCACATCTTGTTGACAAGTTCCGTGTGGATGAAAAACTGCCAAACGAGATTAAATCCGTAAACAAAAGCAATCAAAGCCGGATGGAATCCAAGCAAAACCAATGGCACTTGCAAGACAAACATGCCTGTAAACAAGCCAGTCCATGACTGCCTCAACGCAGTCGACAGATTATAGTGCTGGCTAGAATGGTGATTGACGTGTTCAGCCCACACCCAGCGGCAAGTGTGCGCGATGCGATGATACCAATAGTAGCGCAGGTCATCTATGAAAAAAGCAATCAATCCAATGCCTATAGAAATACCCCAATCGAAAAACCGAAAATTCCAGACCCATATTAAAGCAGAAAACGAAAATACACCCAGTAAAATACCAGAAATAACATTGCCTGCCCCCATTAAAAGACTGGTGAGGGTATCGCGAGTTTCATAACTGCCACGCCAACCGCGAAAGCGGATTAGGAAAAGTTCCAGCATAATCGCGGCGATAAAAATTGGGATCGCGCTTTGCGTCACAGACGGGAAATTCGCTTCAGGCATTGTCGTCTCCGGTTCTGCTTAATATGTTTTGAACTATC
>JBGTAU010000176.1:0-8654 GCA_041749675.1 Rhizobiaceae bacterium
TGGTACGTTGGGCGTGAGACGGCTGATGACATCTAATATCTCCTTAATAGAGCATTAATCTTGAGCTTCTTTCACAAGAGCGCTGGCGATTGTCAACAGTGGGTAGCCGCAATTCTGCCCCAACGGCGTTACGGCGTTGTGATAAATGCAGACAATGATTTTAACAGGCTTTCGTGATTGCCCGTAATCGCAACTTGCTTATTGCGCGCCGTATGTCCGGCAATCACGCTTACATTTCCACGCGAAACGCCGACGGTTTTTGCCAACAGTGCTTCCAACGCGGCATTAGCCTTGCCATCTTCTGGCACTGCGCTCACGCGCGCCTTCAGCCAAGCCTTTCCGTCGCCATCAAGCATGAAGCTATCAATCGCATCCCGCCCGCCCTTTGGCGTTAGGCGCACAAACAGCACGATCCCGTCGTTTGAAAGACGATACGGAACTGCGCTCAAAGCACCATCGGCGCGATCGTTGTCCACATAAACTGGCGGATGAAATAGATGATGATGAACAATATAATCGGAGAAATATCAACGCCGCCAAGATCTGGCATGAAGCGGCGGATAGGCGCTAAGGCGGGCTCAGTCACGCGGTATAAAAACGTGCCCACTTGCGCCACAAATGGATTGCGCGTGTTCACAACATTAAACGCAAACAGCCACGAATAAATCGCCGACGCGATGATGAGATACACGAAAATATTTAGAGCAAAATCGATCGTTTGAAAGAGCGCGAGCATGACAAGTTCCTATTGTTGTGAGGCTATGTAAACATGCCGGCCTTTGTCTGCAAGGTCGAGATTAGCGCGTTGCCCAAAGCATACCGCGCTCAAGCATCGTTTTCATTTGCGGAACGGCAAACTCATCTGCTGTATGACCAAGCGCAGAGTAAAACACGCGGCCCTTGCCGTATTTGCGCTTCCAAACGACCGGCATCACCACGCCATCAATGCCTTCAAAATGCGCGTCAGTGAAAGTCGTTGTTGCCAACACATCGTTGGAAGGATCAATGTGCATGTAATACTGCTCGGAGCGATAGGCAAAATCTGTAATGCCCGCCATCACTGGATCATCGGAACGCGTGATGTTCACGGTGTAATCAATGATGTTGCCAGGATGCGCCACCCATTGGCCGCCGGTCATGAATTGATACTCGGTCTCTTTGCGAAAGCTATCGCACATAAGGCCGTGAAATCCGGCGAGCCCTGTGCCTGCCCGCACAGTTGCTGTCAGATTTTCAACTTCAGCTTTTTCGATCTCAGACATTGTAATGGCTGGAACAATCAAGTCAAAACGGCCTAGCTCAGGATCTGCAAATGCAGAGGTCTTGTTTTCCAACACGACGACGAACCCGTTGGATTCCAAAATCTCCCGCACAATCGTGGCGCTGCGTTCCGGTGTGTGACCTTCCCAACCGCCCCAAACAATCAACGCACTTTTATTGCCCATGTCACGTGTCCTTATTTCACAGAAAAATACTCAACTGAATTACATGGTTCTCATCACATCAAAGCAGATGACAAATCATTCATGCAAAGTTAAACGTCGCTTCAGTCAACATGCCTGCCCAGTGCTGGATTTGGCAAGCGCCATCTCTAAAATCTTCAACAATTTAGCAGTGCGAAAGCCAGACCATGCACATTCCTGAGACGGCACACGCCGATAAATTTGCTGCTTTTCGCCATCGTTCCTTTACGCTCTTCTGGATTTCGCGGTTCTTAAATAGTTTTGCTGTGCAAATTCTATCCGTTGGTGTGGCTTGGCAAGTCTATGACATGACCCGAGATCCATTTGACTTAGGCCTTGTGGGCATCCTCCAGTTTTTACCGTCACTGCTGCTTGTGTTGGTCACAGGTGCTGCATCCGACCGCTATGGTCGGCGCATGATCATGGCCCTGTGCGATGGCTTGGAAGCACTATGCGGTGCCGCTCTGCTTTATGTCGCGATTTCTGGCACAACCAATGTCATGCCAATATTCGTCATATTAGTCATCATCGGCATAGCGCGTGCCTTCTATGGCCCCGCAGCTTCATCTTTAGCGGCTAATCTTGTACCGACCGAAACTTTCGCCAACGCAGTCTCGTGGAACACGTCCGCCTGGCAAGTAGCCAGCATCGTTGGACCCGTGGCAGGCGGCCTGTTATATGGCTTTTCAGCGCAAATCGCTTATGGCGTCGCCACAGTGCTTTTGATCATCAGCGCAGTTGCGATTTTAGCAATTCCAAAGCCGACACAGCATTCCACCATGCATGGCAATGCACTGGAAACCCTGCTCGGTGGCTTTCGCTACATCTACAAAGAGAAAATCGTACTGGGTGCGATTTCACTTGATCTGTTCGCTGTCCTACTCGGCGGTGCGGTCGCACTCTTGCCAGTTTATGCCCGCGATATTCTCGTGCTTGGGCCGTGGGGTCTTGGCATGCTGCGCGCAGCGCCCGGCATTGGAGCAGTCGCCATTGCTTTTTGGCTAACCGGCCACCCAATTCGCAATCACGCAGGCTATATTCTGTTTATTTCCGTTGCCCTGTTCGGCGTGTTTACGGCCATTTTTGGGATTTCGACCATTCCATGGGTTTCTATTGCAGCGCTTGCTTGCCTTGGAGCCGCCGACGGTATCAGTGTTTATGTCCGCGAAGTACTTATTCAGCTTTGGACCCCGGACGCCCTGCGCGGCCGCGTTAACGCCGTCAACATGGTCTTCGTCGGCGCATCCAATGAACTCGGCGAATTTCGCGCAGGCATGATGGCGTCCGGCTTTGGCGCAGTGCCTGCCGTACTGTTCGGCGGCATCGCGTCAATCGCTGTGGCCGTGGGCTGGGCAGCGATGTTCCCAGAACTGCGCAAAGCCCGTAGCCTTGCAGGGCGAGTTTGACACTCAGTTTTGATTAACCGTTCAGTGCTTGCGCACGCGCTTTGCGTCGCAATTCAACGCGGTCGCGCTGTGACACGCCGATGAGGTCGGCAATATGCCACAGCACATGATCTTCCATTTCATGAAGTTCACCATCGGCGAACACCACTTCCCACATCAGCTCGATCAGGTGAATGCGTTCGTGTTCTTCGAGTCGAACCACAACACTGGTAAATTGATAAAGCCCAACAGCCTCCGCTTCTGCGGTTTCAGCCTGTGCGATAAGGTCCACCAATTGCCCGCCCTCAAGATCAAAGCGTTCGGACAGACGGTCTTGAAGCAATGCAATTTCCGATTCGTGGCGCACGCCATCAGCGTCCATCACCGAAAACATCAACGCTGCGACAGCCAACTGTGTCGGGTTGATGGTTTGCTGCACATTTGGATTACGACCACTCAATTGGTCAAGAAATGAAACGAACCGTTCAAACATCACGCACCCTTAGAACAATTTGAACCGCTTAGGCTGATTGGCCGGATCATCCGCGCGAACACCGGGATCGTCGGGAATAATGCCAACCGCATCAAGCACTTCTTCAGCCCGTTTCACAGGATGAACGCCATCAATAACAGGCAAAGGAGCGACAATCGGCTTTGGCACCTCGACAACCGCAGCCGGCACGACCTTGGCATTCTCAACAACAATATCAGCGGGCTGTGAAACATCACGCGCTTCGATCACGGGCTCATCGACAACATAGTCGAGTACGGGTTGCAAACGTTCAACAGGGACTTTCCACTCAAATGCATCAATCCGCCCAGTAACGGGCGAAATCGGCAGCCATTTATCAGACACCACGCCGTCAGCCGTCCACTGCGGATCACGCGGCGCACGCAGGGCTCGCGCCAAATGCGCCCGCACTTTGCCAACATCGCGGCTGTCGGCCTGCTCGATATCCGCCAAAATCAGATGTATGCTCTCGCGAGGAGCCTTAACCAGCGCGGACTCCGCTGCCTTTTTAGCGTCTGCATACTGCCCCGCCGCCAACGCCGCGCGCGCAACAACAATATCGCTTTCAACATGGTCTGGCGCAAAGGCTGCCAATGTTTTTGCACGTTTCAGCCGATCAATCGGCTTATCAATGGCATTTGCGGCTACATAAATATCAGCCAACTCTGGATGCGGGTTGATTTTGTAGGTGTACTCAATCACACGCGAAGCTTTGCGAGGATCTTTCAATTTGATAAGCGCCTGCGCGCAAACTGCCGCCGCTGGCACAAATTCCGGCATTTGCCGGTTTGCCTCAGTGGCCGCAATTTTGGCGGCATTGGCGTCCGTATCCAGCAGTGATATCGCTTTGCCGGTTAACAGCACGGCCCGACGCTTGCGCTCTTCGTCTTTTGACAAAACTTTCGCCGACTTTTGTTGATCCAAAAGCTTGATCGCACCATCAAAGTCGCCTTCCGCAATACGATTTTCCATCGCAACTTTGCTGGCCCAAGCCAAATTAGGCGCGACCTCAGCCGCTTTTCCTGCAAAATGCCGCGCCGCCGACATTTCGCCCAAGCGCTCTGCCTCCAAATACAGACCACGCAAACCGATCAACCGCGTCTCAGGATCTTCCACCATCGCCTCAAACTTCTTGCGTGCTTCCGCGCTATTGCCTTCCAGCAACGTCGCCTGCGCATCCAAGAGCTTGATCAGCGGTTCTTGATCAGCGCTCAAAAGCTTCGCTGCCTGCTTCGCCATGCGCCGCGCCTCGCCGCTGTCACCTGCGCCAGCCGCTATAATGCCGGTCGAAAGTGACTGATAACCGCGGTCTCGCTTACGAGCACGAAAATGACGGCGGATCAGGTCGGGCGAGCGCAGCAGCGTGCGCAATAGCCACCATGCGCTCATCACCGCTGCAATTAAGCCGACAATAACTGAAACTGCGACCAACAGCGTGACTTGATATTGCACGCCTTGCCAAGTGACCACCAATTCGCCTGGGCGGTCCGCGAGCCAAGCAAACCCCCACGCCATCAAGAATATCAGCGCAACATACGTTAAAATACGGATCATGATTTGCCTCCGGCCTGTGTCAAGGCCGCACCAAGCGCGCGCGTCACCAAAGTATCCGTATCACGCCGCGCGGTAACACTGTCGAGATAGGACTTACCCGCAACTTTCGATGCTTCAGGCAGGTTTTCCGATAGCGTCAACAGAGCAGCCAAATCGCCGCGCTGCAACGCCACTTCCATGCGTGCCACCACAGCATCGGGCTCATCACCTGCAATATCGCCAACGCGGCGTGCTTTCACCAGCCCTTTGGCACTCTCAGTAAGACGTTGCAAAATACCAATATTAGGATCGGGTACAGTAGCGGCCGCAATCATCGCGCTTGCCGCATCGCCAAATCCAGCCAATAATTCCTGTTGAGAAGGCACGCCCTTGGCTGCCAACCCACGCAAAGCCTCAACATCGCCAGACGCCGGCACAACGCTGGCATAGGTCTCAAGTTCATTCATAAACGAACCACCGCGATCAATCGCCGCTTTGAGGCCGGAAGCTGCGATCGCTGTCGCCACTGATTTTGCGCCTCCATCATTTGCTGGCGTTGCTTCAAGCGCCGCAACCTTCGCTGCGAGTGCCGCAAATGCAGCGCTTGCAGCGGGATCACCTGCCGCGCCACCGGCCGGCAATTGCGCCACTGTGCTTTCAAGTGCCGCCAATTTGCTTTGGAGTTCCGCAACAGCTTCACCACCAGACCCAGAGGCGGTTGTCTGCAACTGCTCGACCGTTGCGCTCAATGTCGACACCTGCGCCGCCAATTCACCTTGCGCACGATTGAGGCCGTCAATCACAGCAGGATCAATCGCTGGCGCGCTGGAGAGTTTGGTGACTTCAGCCTGCAACGCAGCAAGATCACCCGAACCGCCGAAGCTTGGCAACTGACCAGAATATTGCAAACCAGCGCCGCCGATCAGCGCGATCAATCCGCCAACTAACCCAGCGCCAATTTTACCAAACACACCGCTCGATTGTCTGGCGGCCAGTGGCGCCGCAACAACAACCTCTGGCGCTTCCGCTGCAGCATCCTCTACTGTATCAAAGGTTTCTACCGCGGATTCAGTGGCCAGCTCAGAAACTGGTTTCGACTCAAGATCAATCGTCACTGTCTTGAGTTTTTTTGAATGTTCAGGTCCGGTCATCGCGAAAATTTGTCCCTTCAAAAGTCCTTAATCGCTCTTAAAGGGAAATTTCGCGGGATGAAAGTAGTTTTGATTGAATCACATTCTCAGAGCGGGCAGTGCACTATAAGCTGCGCCAACATGGCATCAGTATCAGATGTTTCACACGCCACAATTCGCGCCTTGTCGGCTATGTCCAGACCTTCCGCGATACGTTTCGATTGGCAAATAAATATTGTATTTTCAAATGCTTGATGCATTTTATGGGTCTTCAAAAGTTCCATCAATGCAAGCGCATTTGTGAGTGATGTAACCAAAACTGCATCAATGGCTCGATCTCGAAATATCTTCAATTTATCAGTTGAGTAACTGACTAAATTTGTATCGTAAACCTCACAAAGCGTTAACTTTATGCCCCAGTTCTGCAGGTTTTCCTCTAACTCCGGACGTCGTACCTTTCCGCAAAGATAAAGGATGTTAGATTGAGGCGATAGCTTTGCGCGAAGCAGTGGCAGCATCTCCGCGAGGCCATTCCCACTCACTTGCACATTACGAAAACCAGCTACCCGCGCAGCAGCAGCAGTAGCAGATCCCACTACAAATGTCGTAACATCAGCCAGTCGCGCGACAGCATCTTTCGCTAACCACAGAAATGCCTGCGCACTAGTAGCAATCACCACATCGAACTTTTCTTGCGCAATACGCGGATTCAGCCCCACCGTTTGGGACAGTGGCATTTTAATCGGCTCATAGCCAAGGTTTGCCAATTGTTCAGCGCTGCGCGTCGCGCCAGGCTCTGGGCGCGTGACGAGGACGCGTTTCACGCCCAACTCGAAAAGAACTGTTGCCCAGCACGATGTCGTATCGCCATGCCTGCCCGCTCACCAATCAGTTCAGCATCAGAAGGTGCGCCTTGATCAAAAATAGAGTGTGAAACACTACCGTCTGGTGTCAGCACCAATCCGCTAAATTGCAACACCCCAGCAACCAACTTTGCATGCGCCGCCAAAGGTGTGCGGCAATCGCCGTCTAGCGCGCGCAAAAACGCGCGCTCGCACAAAAGTGCAACGCCGGTATCGTAATCACCAATAGACGCGACGAGCGCCAAGGCATCAGCGTCATCCTGCCGTGTTTCAATACAAATCGCGCCTTGGCCCGGCGCCGGTAGAAAATCATCGACTTGAAGAACTTGAGTGACCACATCCTCGAGACCCAGCCGCTTTAGCCCGGCCAAAGCCAGCAATGTACCGTCAACCAAGCCGTCTTGTACTTTTTTCAGCCGTGTTTGCACATTGCCGCGAAACATCACCACGTTCAAATCTGGTCGCAGTTTTTTTATCTGCGCTTGCCGGCGCAGCGATGAGGAGCCAACCGTCGCCCCCAGCGGCAAATCCAACAATCGCGCAACAGTGCGACCAATAAATGCATCGCGTGGATCTTCGCGTGGCAAAAATGCGCTGATCGTCAGCCCATCAGGTAACCGCGTCGGCATATCTTTCGATGAATGCACCGCCAGATCGATCTGCCCCGATAGTAGCGCGTCTTCTATTTCCCGCGTAAACAAGCCCTTGCCGCCGACTTCAGATAAGGGCCGGTCCTGTATGCGATCGCCGCTTGTCGACATCACAACAATTTCAAAATGTGCTTCACTCCAGCCATGGGCTTTCGACAATCGCGCCCGCGTTTCATGTGCCTGTGCCAAAGCAAGCGCACTGCCGCGCGTGCCTATTTTCAGTGGTTTAGCTGGAGTTGCTATTTGCATTCGAAATTCGGTCCGTGATACCGCATTTAAAGTGGCGGGTTGTTCACTGTCCCTGTAGCGCTCTAGCTTTCAAGGGGCAAGCATGCCCGCCTGCGGCGAAAGACCATATGATGCGTATATTGGCACTAGAAACCAGCTGTGATGAAACCGCCGCCGCGGTGGTCGAACGCATGGGGCCATTTGATGGGCGCATTTTGTCCAATATTGTCCATAGCCAATTTGACGATCATGCAGCTTTTGGCGGCGTGGTCCCAGAAATCGCCGCCCGCGCTCACGCTGAACTTATTCAGACTGTCATTCGCGCGGCCCTCGATAAAGCTGATTGCACACTTGAACAAATTGACGCCATTGCCGCCACGTCTGGCCCCGGCCTCGTCGGCGGATTGATTGTCGGCGTCATGACCGCCAAAGCGATGGCCGCAGCAACATCCAAGCCGTTTCTCGGCATCAATCACTTGGAAGGCCATGCGCTGACCGCTGGCCTGACAGATGGCGTGCGCTTTCCCTATTTACTGTTGCTCGTTTCAGGCGGTCACACACAAGTGCTGCTGGTCAAAGGCGTTGGCGATTATGAGCGCTGGGCCACCACGATTGACGACGCGCTGGGCGAAGCCTTCGATAAAACAGCTAAATTGCTCGGACTTCCTTGGCCCGGCGGCCCCGAGGTCGAGCGCCGCGCCAAAACTGGCAATACCGACCGGTTTACCTTCCCGCACCCTTTGCGCGGCGAAAAGCGGCTGGATTTTTCCTTCTCCGGCCTTAAAACCGCGGTGCGCCAAGCCATCGAACAGATCGATATAGCAAATGATCAAGATGTAGCTGATATTTGCGCCTCATTTCAAAAAGCGGTCTGCGACACACTCGAAGAGC
>JBGTAU010000177.1:0-8319 GCA_041749675.1 Rhizobiaceae bacterium
TGAAAACCGGCGGCAATGTCAATTCGATCCTGTCGTCAATGCCGCCGATGGTGAAGTGGTCTTAAGCATCAACCATCCAGCAACTGCGCTTTGGTCAACATAAACCCGCTGGCAATCCATTTTTCTTCCAATTGCTTCAATCGTTTGCCGACTTCTGGACCGGATTCCAAACCACTTGCCAACATATCTGCGCCTGCCAGCGGGAACACCGGCGGTTGCCATTGGCTTGCAAATTCAAGCTGGCGCGTTAGACCCGTCAACGCTTTTTTGTCAGCTTTCTCCAAAGCTGATGCGATACTCAATTTGAGCCGATCAACGATCGCCGTGGCATCACCGCGATAAAGTTCGAGCGCCAACATTTTGTCAGTGGTTGTTGGCGAAGTGGCCTTCGCATGCGCCCACGCAATCAAGCGACTGCCTTCTGTTTTTGACAGCCGCAAGCGCTGCACCAAATCCTGCATTTTTGCATCATAAGGCGGCACCATAGATTCCAAGCGCAGCATGACATCGATCGGCCAACCAAATTCTACTTCCGCCTTGATCAGTCCATGCACGGCATCAATGCCCCACTTCTCACTTTCCGGCAAAATCGCAGTCAATACACCCGCCTGCCGCATCCAAAGCAAAGCCCTCGATGGATCAGGTGCACTAAGGATTTTCTTCAATTCCGACCAAACCCGCTCGGCAGACAAATGCTGCAAACTATCTTTCAAGCGCGCAGAAGCGCGGATACCATCAGCGTCGGGACGACCTTGCCCATACCAAGCAAAGAACCTAAAAAACCGCAAAATGCGCAAATGATCTTCGCCAATCCGTTGCCCTGCATCGCCAATAAATCGCAAAGTCTTTGACTGAATATCCGCAAGCCCACCAACCAGATCAATCACCGTGCCGTCAGCATGCGCGTAAAGCCCATTGATCGTGAAATCACGCCGATTGGCATCCCTCGTCCAATCACGTCCAAACTTAACCGTCGCATGCCGTCCGTTTGTCTCGATGTCTTCGCGTAATGTCGTAATTTCATACGGCACACCATCAACAATGGCTGTCACCGTACCATGTTCAATTCCTGTTGGAACGACGCGTATTCCCGCGGCCTCGCAACGCCGCAAAACTTCCGATGGCAATGCAGTCGTTGCAATATCCACGTCTTTGACCGCCTGTCCAAGCAGCGCATTGCGCACCGCACCACCCGCAATGCGTGCCTCTTCTCCATCGCTATTGAGCAAAGCCAGAATGTGCTGCACAGCTGAAACATTCAAAAATTCAGCATCACTTATTGATAAAGCACTCACCCGTAAAATCTTTCCTGCATCATTCGAATTATGCCAGCCGTTACGCCCCATATCAAGCGGTCCTGATACGTCATGGTGTAATAATGGCGCTCGATACCCTGCCACATCCGGCTTTCGCGTTGATAATTTTCGACATTCATAAGGTAAGTAAGTGGCACTTCGAACAGCGCATCCACCTCATCACGATTGATTTGAAAAGTGGCGTCTGAAGAAACCAGCGCAACCACTGGCTTGATCCGAAACCCTGTGGATGTCAGATAATCCGGCAAGCGCATTAAGGGTTCAACATGTTTCGGATCAAGCCCAATTTCCTCTTGTGCCTCACGCATAGCGGCGCTTTCTGCAGACGCATCATCCGGATCTATCGCACCGCCCGGCAACGCCACTTGGCCTGCATGCTTTCGTAAATGCGCGGTGCGCTGCGTCAAGATAATCCGCGCACCATCAAGATGCGGACGCACACCAATCAGGACGGCAGCGTCCCGAAACGCTACAGATTTCAGCTGCGCTTCAAACTCTGGATTCAGCACATGATCGCCCGCCGCTTGCGCCTGCATATCCGCCAATCTCAATGCTCTGTCACGAAAATCCGGCAATGAAAACGACGCGTTCACAAACTTAGCTCCGCAAGTCTCGCGCTCTCGATGACTGGAAACACTTCCCCGCATGAGCGCACAGCAAACCATTGAATGCCGTTCATCTCTACATCTTCACACAAAGCCACCAAATCATACATGAGCGCCCGTGAGAATAGCGCCTCCAACCGCCCACGCGCCAGCACATACGGCTTCAGTCCGCCGGTGTCCTTCTCAATCTCAAATCGCAATGGATGCGTCCCGTCAATGCGCACCATATCCCCAACATTGGTACGCAACGTCAGCACTTGTTTGCCGACTTCTTCTGTCACAGCCATTTCCACAGCCACAAACGGCGCATCCTGAATGCGAATACCGACTTTTTCCACAGGCGTAACCAAATAGGTTTTGCCGTCCTCATCTTTGCGCAATACAGTGGAAAACAATCGTACCAGCGGTGCACGGCCAATCGGTGTTCCCATATAGAACCACGTGCCATCGCTACGCACTTCCATGTCAATATCGCCGCAAAACGGAGGATTCCAGCGCTCTACCGGCGGCAATCCACGTTCAGGGCTTACGGCCTGCGCAATAATTGCCTGTAAATCGCCCGCGCCTTTGGACTGCGCGATTGACTTATTGCCGCCTGTTTCATTTGTTTTGTTCATCATGTCACGAAATAGTCACTGTTTGAACGCTTGTCATGTGCGCGCGGTGAATTAATTTGTTTACACAAGTGCTTGCTAACATCGAATCACAAGACAAACATATACGCCAAACTGCGAGGACGACTATGACCAGCATCACCCCGGCCAAACCGGTTGATACCAAAGCAATCATCGCATTGGCAGAAAAGGCTCAGGATGACCTGAAAACCATTCGCGAAACGATTGCTGTACAAATTTTTGGCCAAGAGCAAGTCATCGAACGCTCGCTTGTTGCAATTTTGGCCGGCGGTCACGCATTATTGGTCGGTGTGCCAGGCCTTGCCAAAACCAAACTGGTTGAAACTTTAGGCGCTGTGCTCGGTCTTGCCGAACGCCGCGTCCAATTCACACCAGATTTGATGCCATCGGATATCATCGGCTCTGAAGTGATGGATCAATCATCTGATGGCAAACGATCATTCCGGTTTGTCAAAGGTCCAGTATTTTCGCAACTCCTCATGTCCGACGAAATCAACCGCGCCTCACCGCGCACGCAGTCAGCGCTTTTGCAAGCCATGCAGGAATATCATGTGACAGTGGCGGGCGAGCGTCATGATTTGCCGCGTCCTTTTCACGTTTTGGCAACACAAAATCCATTGGAACAAGAAGGCACCTATCCGTTGCCGGAAGCGCAGCTCGACCGTTTCTTGATGCAAATAGACGTGCTCTATCCCGAACTTGAAGCTGAACGCCAAATTTTGATTGAAACCACTGGCACATCGGCGAAATCCGTTTCAGCGGCTATCAACGCCGAACGTTTAAGCGCTATGCAAAATCTCATTCGCTCTATGCCCGTGTCTGAGTCTGTCGTGAATGCTATTTTGAAGTTGGTTCGCGCCGCACGTCCAGACACGGGCGACGCAACCATCGCCAAGCAAGTCGCGTGGGGCCCCGGCCCTCGCGCTGGGCAGGCATTGATGTTGTGTACCCGCGCGCGCGCACTTTATGATGGACGCTTAGCACCTTCCATTGACGATGTCGCAGCGCTTGCAGAACCCGTCTTGCAACACCGCATGGCGCTTACATTTGCCGCGCGCGCCGATGGCGCTTCTGTTCGCTCCGTCATAGCAGATTTGGTTAAGGCCACGCTCTGATGGCGGTTGTTGGCAAATCCACCGAAAAACCAGTACCGATCAATGTATTGGGTGCGGCGCGAACCCGTGCCGCAAGCATTCCAGATTTGTTGGTGGATGCACAACGTATTGCAGCGACCGTATCGATGGGTTGGCACGGGCGTCGCATGCGCGGCGCAGGTGAAAATTTCTGGCAATTTCGATTGCACAACAATGGCGAATCCGCGCTTGGCATCGATTGGCGCCGTTCCGCTCGTGATGACAATAGTTACGTGCGTGAAAAAGAATGGGATGCTGCGCACACAGTCTGGCTTTGGGCCGATGCTTCACCAAACATGCAGTTCCAGTCAACTTTTGGCAATTCGTCGAAAGCCGATCGCGCCTTACTCATCGCCCTGGCGTTGGCAGAATTGTTATCGCGTTCCGGTGAGCGCATCGCTTGGCCCCGCCTTTCAAACCCGACTGCCTCTCGCGACGGCGCGACACGTCTGGCCGTGCGCCTTGCAGCAACTGAGCAAGACGATGTATTTCCGGAATTTGAATCCGCCAAACGGTTTTCAGACATTGTTATTGTCAGTGATTTTTCTGAACCTGAAGAAGAGGTGTTGCAAAAGCTAGCCCCACTCTTCAAACGCGGATTGCGCGGACATCTGGTGGAAGTGATTGACCCTGTGGAAGAGGATTTCCCCTACACGGAAAACACCGTATTTACCCACCCGCAAACTGGCGAACGCATCACAGCCAATCGCGCTGATGCAGTGGCTATTGACTATCGCCGTGCATTTTTAAGTCGCCGCGATGCACTCATAATGGCAGCCAAGCAGCACGGCTGGACTTATACCATTAGTCGCACTGATAGCCCTGCCACCGCAGCACTTGTCAAACTACATGCCGCGTTTGCGCAAAGCCCGCGGATGGGTGGAGCCATATGACCGGCTTACTGACATTTGGCGCACCATTGGCATTGGCAGGTCTGGTGTTATTGCCGATCATCTGGTGGCTTTTGCGCGTTACACCGCCACGACCAGAGTTAGAAATATTTCCACCGCTGAAAATTTTGGCAAAAGTTTTGAAGAACGAAACCACCCCGCGCAAAACGCCATGGTGGTTGCTCGCTTTGCGCATGATGCTTGCAGCAGCAATTATTTTCGCCCTCGCTGATCCAATCTTAAATCCCACTGCCCCACTGGCAAAAGGCGAAGGCCCTTTGGTGTTGGTTGTTGATAATGGTTGGACCTCACAACGCATTTATGAAGCGCAGATGCGCACAGCAGAAAGTTTGCTCAGCGAGGCGGCAAGCAACAATCAAACCGTTTACGTATCCGCTTTTATACAAGAGACCAACTCAGAAATCGGCCCATTTTACAGCGCAACTGCCCGCCAGTTCCTTGCCGCAATAAAGCCAGTGGCAGCAACCACTAATAAAAAACTTGCCATCGCAAAACTCGTTTCATTAATTCCAGAAAATACCACGATTGCGATATTGTCAGATGGCGTGGCGACCAAAGACGACGAAATTGCTTTCAAGCAATTCGAAAAATCCAAACCCTCGTCCTTAATATGGTTTGCATCCACCGAAACACCATTTGCCGCCATTAATAATGTTGCTAATCAAGCTGCAGCACTCGAGATAGAAATTGCACGATTTGGTACAAGGTCCACGCCAGTGACAGTTACGGCATTTGACGCCAGAGGGCGGCGCGTTGGCGAAGTAACAGCAGGATTTGGCCCCGGCGAAATGTCGACCACAGCACGCCTGACTGCACCATTAGAGCTACGTAATGACATTCAATACCTCACACTTCAAGGCGAGCGCCAAGCTGGCGCAACGTTTGTGATGGATGACAATCTGAAGCGCAAGCGCGTGGCCATATTGTCAGGCGGCGACGATGAACAGGCCAACCCGATTTTAGCTTCGACCTATTACGTGCGCAAAGCTTTGGAACCATTTGCCGACATTGTGGTGCCTCAAGCGAGAGAACTAAGCGCTGCATTGACAGAGGTTCTAGAAAGTCGCCCATCGATCATTGTGATGGCTGATATTGGTGTTGTGCCAGAAACCGATGCGCCAGCTTTGGATAAATGGTTGCAAGGCGGCGGCATCCTGATCCGCTTTGCCGGACCACGCTTAGCGGCAGCCGCATCGCAAGATCAATTTTTGCCGGTATTTTTGCGCGAAGGCGAACGCGCACTGGGCGGCTCAATGTCTTGGACTGTCCCGCAAGAAATTGCAGAATTTTCCAGAACCAGCCCTTTCGCTACCTTGCCAATTCCTCAAGACGTGACGGTCAAACGCCAGGTGCTGGCCGAACCAGATCCGGAACTTGCCCGCAAAACATGGGCCAGTCTCACCGATGGAACACCACTGGTCACTGCCGACAATCGCGGCAAAGGCTCCATCGTCCTGTTTCATGTTTCCCCGCAAGCGACTTGGTCCAATCTGCCTATCTCAGGAAGTTTCGTTGAGATGTTGCGCTTAGTGCTTTCGCTTTCACAAACGCAATCCAACGGCAGCGTCGACGCTCAAAATGTTAGCTTAAACCCATGGCGCATCATCAGCCCAACCGGCACCATCACGCCAGCGCCAGGCTTTGCAAAACCCGCGCAATTCACTGCGGCGAAAAAACCAGTGGCAACTTACGAAAACCCGCCCGGACTATACGGCAATGAAGACGGCGCCGTCGCGCTCAACCTTTTGGCCAGCGGAACAATATTTGAAGCTGCATCTGTGCCAAAACTCAACATCCCCGTCGAACCTCGCGCATATATCACGAGCGAAAATAAATCCTTGAAAGGTGCTTTGCTCGGTCTTGCTGCGTTCCTATTATTGCTAGATGGGTTAGCCATGATCTGGATGGCACGTGGCCGCCCCAATAGTCATGGAGCGGTCTTGCACAAAACCGCGTTGGCCGCTCTCACCGCCTTTGCTATAGTCGCAGCCACGCCAATGGATCACGCATTTGCCCAAACAAACGACGCCAAAAACGGCGATGCTGAAGCCATTGAAGCCATATCAAAGACGCGTCTTGCATTCATTAAGTCTGGCAATGCGCAAACCGATCAAGTCACACTGGAAGGCCTGCAAGGGCTGACTTTATTTCTCAAAGACAAAACCGCGCTCGAACCGGCAGACCCTGTAGGCATAGATCCGGAAGTTGACGAGCTGGCTTTCTACCCTTTGCTGTATTGGCCAATTGATCCTGACGCGCCAATGCCATCTACATTGGCGTTAGAAAATGTCGATGCCTACATGCAGTCCGGCGGTTCAGTACTGTTTGACACGCGCGATCAAGGCTCCACCTCGTTTTCGCTGACCGATGACACATCGCCAGCCACCGTGCGTCTGCGCGAAATGCTCAAAAACATGAATACACCACCGTTAGAACCCGTGCCATCCGATCATGTTTTAACCAAGTCGTTCTATTTATTGGATGATTTCCCAGGTCGTTACAAAGGATCACCTTTGTGGGTAGAGCAAGTGCTGGACACAGTGAGCGGCCAAGACCGCCCAGTACGAACAGGCGATGGCGTCTCGCCAATTTTGATCACCGGCAATGACCTTGCGTCCGCTTGGGCGCTCACCCCCGATGGACTTGCCCTCTATCCTACTGAAGGAAGCGACCCCAATCAACGCATCATGGCGCTGCGTTCAGGTGTGAACATTGTCATGTATATGCTGACCGGCAACTACAAGTCCGATCAAGTGCATATTCCAAGCCTGCTCGAAAGGCTTGGTCAATGATCTATTCAGTGCGCTTCGATCCACTATTGCCATGGCAAGTTTTGGCTTTTGCAGCCATCGCCTTGGCGCTAGTCGTGACTTGGTCGCTTTTCAAGCGCGCACGCGGCAGTCTGTTGCGGGCATTGGCAGCCGCTGCATTGTTAGCAGCAATCGCAAATCCCTCGCTGCAAAGTGAACTGCGCGCCCCTTTGAAAAGCACGGTCGCCATCATCGTTGATGAGAGCCAAAGTCAGCAATATGGCACGCGCAAAGAGCAAACCGAAAATGCGCTTGAGTTGCTCAAAGCCAAGATCGCGCGGTTCAATGAATTTGACGTTCGCGTCGTGTCGGCAAGCAAACCAGACGACAACGGCCCACAAAAATCGACCCGCATTTTCTCTACCATTAACGAAGCATTTCAAGACGTACCACCATCACGCGTAGCGGGCGCAATTGTGTTGTCTGATGGGCAGGTTCACGATGTGCCGTTGAATCCAGAAAAAGCACTTGGTTTTAACGCGCCTGTGCATGTTCTGCTCTCTGGAAAAGCAAATGAATTCGACCGCGTCACCAGCTTCATTGAATCTCCAAAATTTGGCATTACCGGGAAGCCATTGCGATTCGTTTTCCGCGTCAATGACGACGGCAAAGACAGCGCCGGACATCCCGTCAATGTGCGCGTTTTAGTGAATGGCGAACAGGTCAATCAGTTAACCGTACCAAGCGGTGAGAACACCGATCTTGATATAGAAATCACGCGGGCTGGTAACAATATCATTGAACTCGTTGCCGAACCTTTAGAAGGTGAAGTATCACCGAGCAACAACATGGCCGTGGCTGCCGTCGATGGCATTCGCGAAAATTTGCGGGTGCTGTTGGTGTCAGGTGAGCCCCATGCTGGTGAGCGCACGTGGCGCAATTTGCTGAAATCCGACGCGTCGGTCGACC
>JBGTAU010000178.1:0-3594 GCA_041749675.1 Rhizobiaceae bacterium
GTCCGTCCGGAGCACCAAAATGAGAAACCCAGTAGAAACCGCTATGAATTTAGTGCCGATGGTCGTCGAGCAGTCCGCACGCGGGGAACGTGCTTATGACATTTTTTCGCGGCTCTTAAAGGAGCGCATCATTTTCATCACCGGTCCAATTGAAGACGGCATGGCCACACTGGTCTGCGCACAGTTGCTATTTTTGGAAGCTGAAAATCCGAAAAAGGAAATCAATCTTTACATCAACTCGCCAGGCGGCGTCGTCACATCGGGCATGGCGATTTATGACACGATGCAGTTCATTCGCCCAGCGGTTTCCACACTTTGCTTTGGTCAGGCAGCGTCCATGGGCTCGCTTCTCTTGGCCGCTGGCCATAAAGACATGCGTTTTTGCCTGCCAAACGCCCGGGTGATGGTGCATCAGCCTTCCGGTGGTGCGCAAGGTCAAGCCACAGATATTCTCATCCAAGCGCGAGAAATCGAAAACCTGAAGCGCCGTTTGAATGAGATCTATGTGCATCACACTGGTCGTTCCTATGACGACATTGAAAAGGCGCTCGATCGCGACAACTTCATGACAGCCCAAATGGCCAAAGAATTTGGTTTGGTCGACAAGGTCGTTGAGGCGCGTGTAGATTCGGTCTGACAACGAAGATATTTGTAAATTCGCCTCGCTAAGGTGATGAAAGTTTAATTGGTCGGCTGTTTTGTTAAGCCTATGTTGATTTTCATCAGCTTTTCTAAGCGAATCGGTCTGCATCCTCTTGCATTTGGCAGTGTTGCTCCAAATAAACAGAAGATGCCTGATGGATAAACTTGTGTGACCTGTTGTAGGGCGGTATACCGGTATCAAACCGGCTAAGGCGAAACGGCATTCATGGCCACGCTGAAAGGGAAAACGGATGAGCAAAGTCAACAGCGGCGGCGATTCAAAGAATACGCTCTACTGCTCGTTTTGTGGCAAAAGCCAACATGAAGTGCGCAAACTGATTGCAGGTCCAACTGTATTCATCTGCGACGAATGTGTTGAGCTGTGCATGGACATCATCCGCGAGGAAAATAAGACCTCGATGGTCAAGTCCCGCGAAGGTGTGCCCACCCCGCAAGAAATCATCAAAGTTCTCGATGATTACGTTATCGGCCAGCGCCACGCCAAGAAAGTGCTCTCGGTCGCTGTGCACAATCACTATAAGCGATTGGCCCATGCGCAAAAGAACAATGACGTGGAATTGGCAAAGTCCAACATTCTGCTGATTGGACCGACCGGTTGTGGTAAAACACTTCTGGCGCAGTCTCTTGCCCGCATCATCGATGTTCCATTCACAATGTCCGACGCGACGACTTTGACCGAAGCCGGTTATGTCGGTGAAGACGTTGAAAATATTATCTTAAAACTGCTTCAAGCCGCTGATTACAATGTAGAGCGTGCGCAGCGCGGCATTGTTTACATCGACGAAATCGATAAGATTTCCCGCAAGTCTGACAACCCATCCATCACCCGCGACGTATCGGGCGAGGGTGTGCAACAGGCTTTGCTGAAAATCATGGAAGGCACAGTTGCGTCTGTTCCTCCTCAAGGCGGACGCAAGCATCCGCAGCAAGAGTTTTTGCAAGTCGACACTGCAAATATCCTTTTCATCTGCGGCGGCGCGTTCGCGGGCCTTGATAAGATTATTTCTGAGCGCGGCCACAAAACTTCGATTGGTTTTTCGGCAAAGGTCGCCTCGAAAGATGAGCGCAAAACCGGCGAATTGTTCCGCATGGTCGAGCCAGAAGATCTGCTGCGCTTTGGTCTCATCCCAGAGTTCGTTGGTCGCTTGCCGATCTTGGCAACGCTCGAAGATCTCGACGAATCTGCGCTTATTACAATTCTGGTTGAACCGAAGAACGCATTGGTCAAGCAATACCAGCGCCTCTTCGAAATGGAAAATGTCGAACTGACGTTCCACGAATCAGCTCTATCGGCGATTGCCAAGCGCGCGATTGAGCGCAAAACCGGTGCGCGCGGCCTGCGTTCGATCATGGAAGGCATCTTGCTCGACACCATGTTCGATCTACCAACACTTGAAGGCGTCTCCGAAGTCGTCATCTCGGACGAAGTCGTGAACGGCAACGCTCGGCCACTGTACATTTATGCTGACAAGAAAGAAGAAAAAGCCTCAGTAAGCGCTTAATTTTCTTTATTGCTTGGATTATGGTAACAAAAGCGTGGCCTCGGTCGCGCTTTTGTTGTTTTCATCCATGTGCCGTGAAATAGTTGTCTCAGAAATTTGCAATGATTCCGTATTCTATGGCTTGAACTTGGGTAATGGTCACGCCAATTAGGATGAAGTCGGCTCTCAAAGGTTGGCCACTTAAGGCAACCAATGGACCGCTCGGCGTTTGCCGGAGAAAGGAAACTGAAAATGACCACCACAAAGAAGACGATCGGCAAAGGTGAGAGCGGGCTGCATGCAGTTCTTCCATTGCGCGACATTGTTGTCTTCCCGAACATGATTGTTCCCTTGTTCGTTGGACGCGAAAAATCCATCAAAGCGCTCGAAGAAGTCATGAGCGGCGACAAGCAGATTATGCTGGTCACGCAAATGAACGCGACCGATGATGATCCATCGCCTGAAACAATTTATCGTATTGGCACACTTGCCAAGGTTCTCCAGCTTTTGAAATTGCCCGACGGCACAGTCAAAGTGCTCGTTGAAGGCACATCCCGCGCGCAGATCATGGTGTTCACCGATCGCGAAGATTATCATGAAGCCGACGTGCGTCTCCTTGAAGAGCCGGTTGAAGACAAAGTTGAAATCGAAGCGCTGGCCCGATCGGTCACCACTGATTTTGAAAATTATGTGAAGCTCAACAAAAAAGTATCACCAGAAATCGTCTCAGCTACCTCGCAGATCGAAGATTTCTCGAAACTTGCCGATACAGTCGCTTCGCACTTGGCGGTAAAAATCGCTGAAAAGCAGCAATTGCTGGAAACACTGTCGGTGAAGTCACGCTTGGAAAAAGCGATGGGCTTTATGGAATCTGAGATTTCCGTCTTGCAGGTCGAAAAGCGCATCCGTTCGCGTGTCAAGCGCCAGATGGAAAAGACCCAGCGCGAATATTATCTCAATGAGCAGATGAAGGCGATCCAGAAGGAGCTTGGCGACGGCGAGGATGGCCGTGATGAGGCTTCTGAGTTGGAAGATCGCATCAAGAAAACCAAGCTCACTAAGGAAGCCCGAGACAAGGCGAATGGCGAACTTAAAAAGCTACGCCAGATGAGCCCGATGGCTGCCGAAGCCACCGTTGTGCGCAATTATCTCGATTGGATATTGTCACTCCCATGGTCGCGCCGCTCCAAGATCAAGACCGATCTAGACTACGCGCAGGAGGTGCTCGACGCCGATCATTATGCCTTGGACAAAGTCAAAGATCGAATCGTCGAGTATTTGGCCGTGCAAGCCCGTACGAACAAGCTCAAAGGCCCAATCCTGTGCCTCGTTGGTCCTCCAGGTGTGGGTAAAACCTCGCTCGGCAAATCTATTGCCAAGGCAACTGGACGCGAGTTCGTGCGTATGGCGCTTGGCGGCGTGCGCGATGAAGCCGAAATTCGCGGTCACC
>JBGTAU010000179.1:0-3415 GCA_041749675.1 Rhizobiaceae bacterium
AATATTTCCTTGGTAGCCATTTTTATCTCTCCTTGAACCACATCACGTTGTACACCGTGATGACACCGGCCTCGAATTTTACGTAGGGCATTAAATCTCGCGCTGGCACGTTAGAGACTTTTTGTAACGACCGATTGTAAATGCCTGCCGAGATGCTGTTCCTATCCTACACTTTATGGCAAGCGGTGTTCTACTGCCGCATATCTTTGTTTCGTGTCATTCAAGCTCGGCCATCGAGGATACGCAAAGTATAACGCGTGTGCCGCCGCTCGCCTGTTCGCATCAACGCGCCCTTGGAAACGAGGTCAGCCAAATCTCTAGTTACCGTGGCGCGTGAGACTCGAGTGATGGCGATGTAGTTTTCGGCGCTAAGGCCGCCCTTGAATCCGTCAGAGCCTTCACGGAACATCCGGGTGATGACCTTTTCCTGCCGCTCGTTGAATTGATTTCGGTAGCGTTCGTAATATTTCGCCTTAGTGACAGAGAATTCGACACGAGCGAGCGTTACACGCTGCGCTTCAAGAATCGTCTTGGCGAAGTAGAGCAACCAGTCAGTCACTGTGTTGCGCTTATTGCTAGCCGCCAAATTGTCATAATAAGCTTTGCGGTGGTGTTCGATCGTGTACGCCAACGCGATAAGACTTGGCTCGCCGAGGTTTTGTGCCAGCGCTTTTTCGCAAAGCGCTCGTCCTATGCGCCCGTTTCCATCCTCGAACGGATGAATGCTTTCAAAATATAGGTGTGCGATACCAGCACGCGTCAACGCTGGAAGCGGTGTGTTTCCTTTGGGAGCGGTCGCGTTGAACCAAGCGGTGAAGGCGTCCATTCCGGATTTCACACGCGTGGACGGCGGCGCTTAGAAATGCACTTTGGGCTTATCCAAGCGACTGGAAACAATTTGCATGGCATCGGTATGCTGCCGATACTTGCCTATGGCCTCAATGCCCAGTTCGCCCGACATTACCATCTTGTGCCAAGCGCATAGGGTCGTATGCGAGAGTGCATCGGCAAAATGCAAATACACATCGACCATCATTTCGGTAATGCCGCGCTCGGCAGGCGGAATGCGTCTCATCTCGCTGCCTAGCCCAAGTTGTTGGCGTAACGATGATTGCAGCGACTCGCGGTTAAGGTACTCCCCCTCGATTGCAGATGTTTTCAAGGCCTCTTCGCTGATAAGATCAATACGAATCTGGTTACGGTCGTCTGAATCAACATGACGAAAGACGCCCAAAAACTCACCCGACCGCAACAGGAATTCGCCTTCCAGCGGCTCCAATGCCTTTTTGTCATAGATAAAATGCGGCCAGTCAGCCTGCTCCCAATTCCATGCCATGAGCGATAGAACACCTTTCTATACCTCACAATGTCATAAAATATGAGCTATAGCAATCCTCTCTATGCCTCAGAGAAATGTCGCTCCCGGCGCTCGCAAGGGCGCGGTCTCCCGAGCCTTAGCGCTTCGCTTGTGCCGCCGCAGTGCCAATCCCTTGCCATCCAAGTTTTGAAAGGAAGCAGATAAGCAGAATCTCAGAACCCGAAAGTCAAACGGGAAAGAAACCCGTTCGCACGGCCGTATCATCCGGCGCCGGTTGCCCTCAATCGCCGTCTTCGCGATCCCGGCCACAGCTTGCTTCGCAGGGCTGGCTTGAGCAGCCCCGCTTGCGCGCCGGGCAGGGATGCTTGCCGACAATTGCGCCGGATGAACGGTCCGCGCTTTCCGGAAAATGTCTTCGGAGGAGAAGACGGATGCCGGAACCAGGCATCATAACCCAATGAAGGAGAAAGACTATGGAATTGAAACTTATTGACCCGCGTTCGCTACAGGAAAATCCTGACAAGCTGCGCCGCACGAAAAGCAATCCGCAGTCAGATGCGCTGTTATTGGCCTCTATCACCGCCGTCGGCATTGTCCAGCCGCCCGTTGTTTATGCGGCACCCGATGGCGGCAACGGCTTTGTGATCAATTTCGGCCACCGGCGTGTAGCGCAGGCGATTGCTGCAGGACACGAACATATCGAGGTCATTGTGACCACCAAGGCCGAGGCTGATCACGGCATGAGCGCTCTTGCCGAAAACATCGTCCGCGAGCCGCTCAATCCGGTGGATCAGTGGCGGGCGATTGAGCGATTGGCAGCGCTTGGCTGGACGGAAGAGTCCATTGCGATGGCGCTGGCAACACAAGTCCGGCAGGTGAAGAAGCTGCGGCTGCTCGCCAATGTGTTGCCCGCCATGCTGGACCAGATGGCCAAGGGCGATATGCCCAATGAGAGCCAGCTGCGCACCATTGCGTCGGCGGCGCAGGGCGAACAGGCGGAAATCTGGAAGCGCTTCAAGCCAAAGAAGGCATCGCCGCAGGTGTCATGGCATCAAGTCGCGCATACTCTTTCAAAACAGCGTATGGAAGCCAAACATGCGAGTTTTGGTGAGGACTTGGCCACTGCTTACGGCATTGTCTGGCAGGAAGACCTGTTCGCTCCCGCCGACGAGGACGGCCGCTACACCAATGAGGTCGAAGCATTTTTCGGGGCGCAGAGGGAATGGCTGGCCAATAATTTGCCCGAACGCGGCACGTTGATCGACTGCGATCAGTGGGGGCAGCCGAAACTGCCGCCCAAGGCCGAGCGCGCCTACGGAAGTCCTGATCCAAGCCACCATACGGGCTTGTATCTGGATGAGCGAACTGGCGAGGTCAAATCCGTCGCATACCGGCTTCCTGAAGCAAGGTCATCGAAGGTTACGGCCACTGGGGAGGCCATGCCAGCGCCCATGCACGTTCGGCCTGACGTTACACAGAAGGGCAAGGAGATCATCGGCGACCTGCGACCAATGCCCTTCACGAAGCGCTTGAGCGCGCGCCGATTGAGGATGATGCATTGCTGGCGCTGACCATGATTGCTTTCGCAAGCCAGAATGTCAGTGTCACGAGCGCCTTGCCAAACAATTATCACAGCGCGTCCACCATGACGCGGATGATTGCGGGCCTCATCAAGGACGACGGAACGCTTAATCTTGAGCGGGACATTTTGCAGCAAACTGGACGCTCACTGCTGCGCCATGTCTTGTCCTGCCAGGTCAACCGCACGAACAGCGGCCTTGCCGCCCGCATCGCTGGGCAGGCGATTGGCGCGGACAGTTTTTTGCCCAATATGGGCACGGACGAATTCCTAACATGCCTGTCGCGCGCGGCAATGGAAGGCACAGCCAAACTGGCTTCCGTTCCCGTGCAGCAGAAAGTGAAGGACACGCGGTCTGCTTTGGTGAAGCGCTTTACTGACACGGAGTTCGTCCATCCGTCAGCACTGTTCGCGCTGAAGCCGGATGAGCTTTCGGGTTGGATTGGCAGCAAAGAGCAGAGCTGGAATGGCCAGGATGAAGGCGAGTCCGATGTGACAGAGGAGATGTCAAGCTCTGA
>JBGTAU010000180.1:0-1687 GCA_041749675.1 Rhizobiaceae bacterium
CGTGATGGTGGTCGAGCGGATATTGAACTTGCGATACTGGTTTTTCACAAAGCCATCCGGCCCGGCAACGATCATCGCGCCAACTGCATTTGTGCCCATGATGTGCGAATTGTCATACACCTCGATGCGGCGCGGCGGATGCGGTAGGCCGAAGGTTTTAGCCAAGCCCTCGAGCAGCATTTTCTGCGACGCGGTATCCGATAGTTTGCGCGCCAACGCCTCGCGGCAGTTGCCCATCACTTGGTCCATGATCGACTTTTTCTCGCCGCGTTGCGGTACGCTGATTTCCACCTTGCGCCCCGCATGTTCGGAAAACGCAGTCGCGATCAGTTCTTGTTCCTCGACAGTCTCCGAAAGCAAAATCATGCGCGGTATCGGCTTGCCATCATAGAACTGCGCAATAAACGATGCCAAAACCTCTGCAGCAGGTAGCGAAGCGTCCGCTTTGGGGAAATAGGCGTTGTTCCCCCAATTCTGCCCGGTGCGGAAAAAGAACACCTCAACGCATGTCATTCCGCCATCTTGGGCAATTGCAAATACGTCTGCTTCATCAATCGTTTGCGGATTAATGCCTTGCGAAGACGTGACGTGGCTAAGCGCTGATAAGCGGTCGCGGTAAATCGCGGCGCGCTCAAAATCAAGATTTTCAGCCGCAACGTTCATCGATTGCGCAAGCGTGGTTTTCACGGCGCTGCTTTTGCCCGCCAGAAAATCCTTCGCCTCATCCACCATCAAGGCGTAGTCTCTCTCGCTCACCTCATGCGTACAAGGCGCGGCGCAGCGCTTAATTTGGTAGAGCAGGCACGGTCGCGTGCGGTTCTCCATGAAAGAGTCGGTGCAGGTCCGCAATAGAAACGCCCGCTGCAGCGCATTGATTGTGCGGGAGACTGCGCCAGCAGATGCAAACGGCCCGAAATAGCTGCCTTTGCGATTCTGCGCACCGCGATGTTTGAAAATGCCGGGGGAGGCGTGATCAGCGTTGATGAGAATATAGGGAAACGATTTGTCATCGCGCAGCAGCACATTGTATCGCGGGCGCAGCCGCTTGATCAGGTTGGCTTCAAGCAGCAGCGCCTCAGCCTCGGTGCGCGTTGTCACAAACTCCATCGATGCCGTATCGGCCACCATGTGGTGAATTCGATTTGAGTGTCCGCGCCCTTGCGCATAGCTCGTCACACGCTTCTTAAGCGATCGCGCTTTGCCCACATAAAGCACATCACCCGCAGCATTCATCATGCGGTACACACCGGGACCATTCGGCAGACGCTTCACAATGTCTTGGATAACCTCGATGCCGGGCGTTACCGCTTCGCCAGTGCCCGCGCTCCATTCAAACGAAGCGATCTCAGCGGTTGGCACAGGCGCGAAGTCATCGCCGCTATCATCCTCAGGCGGCAGGTCTGCGTCACTACGGTTTTTGCCTTCGCTCATTCAACGATCACAGCCACATCTGGCGTTTCCCATGCGAGATGCTGTCCGCCATCAAGCGCAATCATTTGTCCGGTAACGGAACGCGCTGACCAAAGATAGCGCACTGTCGCGCCAAATTCGCCAAGCTCGGGCCCGCGTTGCAGCAAGAGCGCATCAATCTGCCGTTGGAAGTCTTCATCTGATTGGCGGGTATTTTTCAACGTCGGGCCTGGACCAATTGCATTGACACGAATGCGCGGGCTGAGTGCTTGCGCCA
>JBGTAU010000181.1:0-2834 GCA_041749675.1 Rhizobiaceae bacterium
TTACGCCGGTCAATGCCAAGTCCAGTCGAGGCATTTCCCTGTGGATCCACATCCACAATCAACACCCGCTCGCCGATAGCGGCCAAGGCCGTAGCGAGATTGATGGCAGTTGTTGTCTTCCCAACACCACCCTTTTGATTGGCGACTGTGATGATGCGCGGCGAAATTTTCATCGATAATACCTATTTTCGGCGCTGCAAGGACCGGATTTCAAGAATGATGGACTCGTGATCAATCGCGCTGCCATGTTCTAGCAGATCAAACTGCCATTCGTCACGCGCCAGTTTGATTTCACTGCGATATTCTCGCCCCTTGTGGAAAAGTGCAGTTGCACCATGCGCCAACCAAGGCTCCGACAGCTCCAATAGCTTCGGAAGCGCCGCCAGGGCACGCGCGGTCATGACATTTACACGCTCAATTTCCCGTGCAGCATCTTCGATACGAACTTGATGAACAGTGCCTGATGCACCCGTTGCTCGGATAGCATTACGCAAAAACGCTGCTTTTTTGCCGTTGCTTTCGACCAAATGGACGTGTCCATTCGCGCTTTCGGCCATGAATATTGCCATGATAACGCCGGGCAACCCACTACCTGAACCAATATCCAACCACACATCTTGTGGATTTCGGATGGCGACGAGTTGAGCGCTATCGAGAATATGCCTCTCCCACAGCTGCGCGAGTGTGGAAGGGGCTGCCAAGTTAAACGTCTTTGACCATTTCACAAACAACGCCTCAAACGCCAGCAAACGCTCAAACGTTTCACGTGAAACATCAGGCAGAATAACCTGCAATGATCGAAACTTTAATTCAGACATAGGTAATCACGCCGCGCCGCGTTGTGCTGTTTCATAACGACGGATTTCCATGATGACCAAAGCAAGCGCCGCTGGGGTCATACCCTCCATACGTTGCGCTTCAGCAATCGTGGTTGGGCGATGCAACTTGAGTTTTTGCCGCATTTCATTGGAAAGACCACTCACATGATCAAACGTGGCGTCAACAGGGATGGCCCGCGTTTCCTCGCGTCTCAAGGCATTGGCATCACTGGCCTGTTTATCAAGATAAACCGCATATTGCGCTTCAATCTCCAGCGCCTCAGTCGTAAACTTATCAAACGCCTTTAATTGAGGCCAAACATCACTCAAGCGATCGAAAGTGAGACCGCGATGCGACATCAAATCAAAGGCATTGCGGCGAACACCATCGTGATTCACGTGTAATCCGTGACGGGCAGCCTCTTGCGGTGTCAATGACAGACCCCGCACTGTTTCTCGCGCATGATCCAGTGCATCCATGCGATCCTTAAACCGTGCGCGACGATCCAAGCCAACAATATTGAGATCAATGGCGGTTTGGGTTAAACGCCGGTCGGCATTATCAGCGCGCAGCGACAAGCGATACTCCGCACGAGAAGTGAACATACGGTAGGGCTCACTCACGCCTTTCGAAGTTAGATCATCAATCATCACGCCAATATAGGAATCGGTACGACTAAACCGAGCCGGATCCTGTCCCGCAACCAGTCTTGCAGCATTCAAGCCCGCTACAAGGCCCTGCGCCGCCGCTTCTTCGTAACCGGTGGTGCCATTGATTTGGCCCGCCATAAACAGACCGGCAATCTTACGACACGCAAGCGAAGGCGTTAATTCACGCGGATCGACATGATCATATTCGATAGCATAACCCGGGCGCAGCATTTCCGTCTGTTCAAGACCTGGAATCGTTTTGAAGAATGCTCGCTGAACATCCTCAGGCAATGAGGTCGACATGCCGTTCGGATAGACCGTATCGTCATCCAATCCTTCAGGTTCCAGGAATATTTGATGTCCGTCACGCTCACCGAATTTGACAATCTTATCTTCGATAGAAGGACAATAACGTGGACCGACGCCCTCAATCGCCCCCGAATAAAGCGCAGATTTGTGCAAATTATCGCGAATAACTTGATGCGAAGCCGGAGTGGTGCGGGTAATGCCGCACTCAATTTGACGACAAACCAAACTGTCAGTCATCAAAGAGAAAAATGACGGCTCGTCATCGGCGCTTTGAAGCTCCAAACGATGCCAATCAATGGTTTTACCATTGAGGCGCGCAGGCGTCCCCGTTTTGAGGCGCCCTAGCTTGAAGCCTGCGCGTTCTAAAGTTCCACTCAATCCAAGAGCTGGTTTTTCACCAACACGGCCAGCAGGAATGCGCACATCGCCCATATGGATAAGGCCGCGTAAGAATGTTCCTGTCGTCAGCACCGCCGCGCCACATTTTATTACGCGACCATCAAGCAAACGAACACCGGTGACGGTACCATCCACCAAGATGAGATCGTCGACTTCACCATCTAAACTTGTCAAATTTTCTTGAGCAGACAATAGCTCTTGCACGGCGTTTTGATAAAGTTTTCGATCAGCTTGAGTACGCGGGCCACGAACGGCTGGACCTTTGCGGCGATTGAGCAAACGAAACTGGATGCCGGAACGATCAGCGGCGCGGCCCATAACGCCATCTAATGCATCAATCTCGCGAACCAAATGACCTTTACCCAAACCGCCAATTGCCGGATTGCAGGACATCGTTCCGACTGTTGCAAAGCTATGCGTCACAAGCAGTGTTTTAGCGCCCGCACGCGCAGATGCGCTCGCAGCCTCTGTGCCAGCATGACCACCACCGATAATTACTACGTCATAGTTCATGTCATCAATTCCATTCGAAGGCGATGCATTGCGTCACGCGCAAGAGAGAGTCAAGGCGAGCACTGTTTCACGTGAAACAAAATCATTTAGCAAAAGCTAATTAGAATCAGATTGTTTCACGTGAATCACTATAGGCTTGCCGTC
>JBGTAU010000182.1:0-10012 GCA_041749675.1 Rhizobiaceae bacterium
TCCGTCCGCCCAACGATCCATCCAACCCTCGACCGCTTCGCCAGAAACAAAAATTCCTTTGTCTGCCTCAGCCAAAGCGACACGCAAGGACTCCTTTAGCGCATCTTCATGCGCCAGATAGTCGCTAATGGCCTTTTGAGCTACCCAAGCAGCGGACCGGTCCGATCGCGCAGCCTGCTCTTCCAGCTTGCGTTTCAACTCAACATCCATACGCATCGAAAATGTAGTAGAGGCCATGAAGTGCGTTCCTAATTTACAACATAATGCATTGTAACACATTGCATTACCGCAACAACAAGAATCACATCACCCGCCTTGAACAACCTCGCCATCTTCCTTGGTAAACGTCGCAATCGCACCTTCCGGCAAAAGCTCCAACACCTTCTCCGACGGCCGGCACAGCGCCGTTCCTTTGTCAGTCACGACAATCGGTCGGTTAAGCAGAATCGGATGCTGTGCGATAAATCCAAGTAAATCATCATCGCTCCACTTGGCATTGCCAAGGCCAAGCTCTGCATAAGGCGTACCCTTTTCGCGGATGAGATCACGCAGTGTACCGCCAGTTGCTTTGACAATCGCACGGATTTCATCCGAATTCGGCGGGGTCCTGAGATACTCAATCACGACCGGTTCAATCCCAGCCGCACGGATCATCGCCAGCGTATTGCGCGAGGTTCCGCAGGCGGGGTTGTGGTAGATAATCGTGAGCATTTCTTATTACATCTCGACATATTCGATCGTTTGACCCGAATCTAAGTCGGCTAAGGCTAACGAGCGTTTAGCGCTGTCATGACCAAGATCAAACATTATCGCGAACTTCGCAAACGAGGCAGTTTTGATCTTTTCGCTTTGAAAGCTCCGTGAGGTAGCAGATTTTGGCTCCGCTGATACCCTCAGCTTGAACCGTTCTTTAAAAAAGTCTGAACCGTTTTCTGCGGTTGCAAGGATGACGTTGATTGATTGAGCTGTATCATTCAAATTTGCGATCAAAAACGTTACTTTGCCATCAGGTAAACGGTTTTCCAAGTATCTGTTAAAATAAGTTAGAACCACAACGATACCGTTGCGCTCGACAGATTGTCCCGTAGGAAAGCCAACGATTGGTACAATCATCAATCAAAGCCCCATCCCCAAAATCTTGCCCACCGTGAAAATATCCTTATCACCCCGTCCGCATAAGTTCATCACGATGATCTGATCTTTGCCCATGTTCGGCGCGCGTTTGATTACTTCGGCCAATGCGTGCGCAGGTTCGAGCGCGGGTATGATGCCCTCAAGGCGGGTCAGCAGCTGGAATGCCTCAAGCGCTTCGGTGTCCATGATCGGCACATATTCGCAGCGCCCTGTGTCTTTCAGCCATGAATGTTCCGGCCCAATGCCGGGATAATCAAGACCCGCTGAAATCGAATGGCCTTCTTTGATCTGGCCGTCGCCATCCTGCAGCAAATAAGTGCGGTTGCCGTGCAGCACACCAGGCGATCCAGCCGTCAGCGAGGCGCAATGCTCTTCGCCTTGCAGGCCTTTGCCGCCCGCTTCAACGCCGACAATCCGCACAGATTTATCGTCTAGGAATGGATGAAACAGACCAATCGCATTCGAACCACCCCCAACAGCCGCAATCAACATATCTGGCAAGCGGCCCTCTGCTTTCAGCATCTGCTCTTTGGCCTCGCGCCCAATCACCGATTGGAAATCACGTACCATTTCCGGATAGGGGTGCGGACCAGCTGCCGTGCCGATCATATAATAGGTGTCTTCGACATTGGTCACCCAGTCGCGCAGCGCCTCATTCATCGCGTCTTTCAACGTACCGTGACCGGCTGTCACCGGTGTGATTTCCGCACCCAAAAGCTTCATGCGAAACACGTTGGGCGCTTGGCGCTCGACGTCTGTGGCGCCCATATAAACATGGCATGGCAAACCAAACCGCGCCGATACGGTAGCAGACGCAACGCCATGCTGGCCCGCACCCGTTTCAGCAATGATGCGGGTTTTGCCCATGCGCTTGGCCAGCAGAATTTGGCCCAAGCAATTGTTGATCTTGTGCGAACCCGTATGGTTCAGCTCGTCGCGCTTAAAGTAAATCTTCGCGCCGCCCAGATGTTGCGTCAACCGCTCAGCGAAGTACAGCGGCGAGGGGCGTCCGGTATAATGCGTATTAAGATGCTCTAACTCTGCCTTAAACGACGGATCAGCTTTGGCGTCTGTATAGGCCTGCTGCAATTGCAAAATCAGGGGCATGAGCGTTTCGGCAACGAAACGACCACCAAATATGCCGAACATTCCTTGCTCGTCAGGACCGGTGCGGAAAGAGTTGGGTTCGGCAATCTTGTTCATTTCGTCACTCCCTGTTGCGCATGACGCACAGCCGCAAAAAATTCATTTATCATGCCAATGTCTTTCACACCCGGCGCGCTTTCCACTCCGGAAGACACGTCGATCCCTGGCGCATTGGTCAGTGTGAGCGCGGGGCCAACATTGGCTGCATTCAATCCACCGGAAAGCATGTAATCAAGGTTGGGGTCAAGGGCGCTCAATAAATTCCAATCAAAGCTAACCCCATTGCCTCCTGGCAGCAGCGAACCTTTGGGAGCTTTGGCATCCAACAACAGCTTGTTGGCAACGCCAACATAGTCCGCTACCACGTCTAGGTCTTCAGACGTACTGACGGACAAAGCCTTAATCACCGGCAGTCCGTACCGTGCTTTCACCGCGCTCACGCGCTCCGGCGTTTCATGTCCATGCAATTGCAAAACATCGGGGCGCGTGCCGTTCACAATCTCATCCAGCATATCATCGCCAGCATCAACCGTCACCGCCACCGCCATCGCTCGTCCCCGCGCCAAGGCGCGCAACTCCGCCGCTTGAGCAACGCTGACATGCCGTGGGCTTTTGGGAAAGAAAATGAACCCCACCAAATGCGCACGGTTTTCCAGCGCCGCAAGCACAGTTTCCGGCGTCGAGAGGCCGCATATTTTGATCAAGGGGTCCATGAGAATTCAGATAGTGCGAAGGTGAAACAGAGTCGAGCCGTTTCAGTGCGCAATACCAAAATTAATAGCGCGTCGTCATGCGATGTCCACGACGATGACTGAGTGTGACAAATGTAATTGCCTCACCTTTCCACCATGTCGTTCGCTCAATGCAAAATACCGGATCACCTAAGTTATGATCCAAATAAGTCACGGCATCATTGCTTGCAGCGACTGCATGAAAACTGATTTCCACTTCAGAAAACGGAACTGTTTTCACCAGCCATTCATTTGGACCAACATTAGTAAATTCTTGCTCTAAAGCCTCAGGTAGCGCCGCCACATTAATCCAGCGATCCTCAAGTTGAAACGGCACACCATTGGCAAAATGCAGACAAATCAAATGCACCACTGGCGTTTTTGGCTTCAAGCTCAGCTTGGCACGCAGCCACTCTGGTGCCTCTAAAACCGTGTGACTGACCAGTGCATAGCGATACGTCGCGCCCGTCTTTTCGATTTCCGCCCGCATAATCGGCATTTCAAATCGCGCTTCGCGCAGTGGCGCCATGCGCACACGCGTTCCCGCTTTGCGGCGGCGATCGATTAAGCCGAGTTCGCTGAGTTCACGCAATGCGCGATTCATCGTCGTGCGCGAACAGCCAAACTCGTCCGCCAGTTCCACTTCGCCCGGCAGCAGGCTTCCCGGACCCCACGGCCCGTCGGTGATGCGGCGCAAAATCTCAGCTTTGACATCACGAAAACTGGTTTTTTCTTGAGTTAATTCACCCAACATGCACGCTTGCCTCTTGGCCCCATTCGCGCATCTGTATAGTTATGTGTAAGCATAATGCAAGGAATGCCAAAGGTCATTGGATGTTCACCATTTTAACACCCGATCAATTTGTTACCAGCGCGTGGAAAAATGGCGGCGGCGTCGCCCATGAGATTGCGCGCAAAGAAACCAATGGCAAATGGCTCTGGCGGCTCAGTATCGCCGAAGTCGCAAGCGACGGCCCATTCTCTCGCTTTGAAAATTTATCACGCATCCTCACCGTCATCGAAGGTAATGGCATCGATTTGCATAGTCCTGATGCGATCCTCAATGCACCCTTGCTCACGCCAGTACGCTTTTCCGGAGACTTGCCAATCGAAGGCAAGCTCATCAATGGCCCAATCCGCGATTTCAATATCATCTACGATGCCGACGTTCTTGATGTCGCCGCAACCGTCATTACCGGTTCAAAAACTGTACTCGTTAGCGATCAGCGTATGGGCTATCTGAGCGTCGCTGGCGAAACAAATCTTGATGATCAGCTGCTTCCAGTCGGTGCATTTGCGCTGGGTGCTTTCAGCAAGCTTCAAACTTCGCATGGTACTTCGGGCATACTTGTCACCTTGAAAGCGCGCGGATAATCAAATCACTTCAACCAAACTTTTGACCGCTTTGCGCCACCCTTTGATGATCTGCTCGCGGTTAATATGCCGCCCTTGGCGCACTCGATGCCGTCCGGCAGACCAAACATCAGTGACCACGCTATCAGGCGCTGCAAACACCAGTCCGTCCAAAATTTGCTCCGCTGACAATGCACAAAGCGAAGAATGATCATGGTCAATCGCTGTCAAATCAGCCAAACACCCAACTGCGATCTGTCCAGCCTTGCGTCCCAGTGCTTGCGCCCCGCCAAGTGCTGCACCCGAATAAATCGCATGACCAACTGAGCCTTCTTTTGCCACCATCACATTGCGCGAAAGGTCGCGCAGGCGCTGGCTATATTCCAGCGTCCGCAATTCCTCAGTCAATGAAATACGCACATTGGAATCCGAGCCAATACCAAACGCACCGCCATTGGCGAGCCAGCCCGGCCCATCAAATGGTCCATCGCCAAGATTGGCCTCAGTGATCGGACAAAGCCCAGCCACCGCACCAGATTTTGCCAGTGCTGCTGTTTCAGCCGCCGTCATATGCGTCGCATGGATCATGCACCAGTTTTGATTCACCGGCATATTTTCCAGCAACCATTCCACCGGCCTTGCGCCAAGCCAAGCAGAAATATCCGCCACTTCCTTCGGCTGTTCCGCGACGTGAATATGGATCGGATTGCCCTTTGCCAGTGGCATAGCACGGCGCAAGTCTTCCGGATTAGTCGCCCGCAATGAATGCGGCGCAATGCCAACGCGCGTATCGTTCGGCAAGCCTGCCGCGGCGCTCCGCACGGCGTCCAGCAAGACTGCAAAATCATCAACACTATTGCCGAACCGCAGTTGTCCCGCCGCCAACGGCTGTTCGCCCGCGCCGCCGTAGGTATAGAGCACCGGCAAATGGGTTAGCCCAATACCGGTCAACCTTGCCGCTGCGAAAATCCGCTTCGAAAGCTCGGCGATGTCATCATAACGCTGACCACCTTTTTGATGGTGCACATAGTGAAACTCGCCAACAGCCGCATAGCCCGCTTCCTGCATTTCCATAAACACCAGCGCGGCAATCGCTTCCATTTGCTCAGGCGTTAGCCGATCAAGAAACCGGTACATGAGTTCGCGCCACGTCCAAAAACTTTCTCGGCCCGCAATACGATGCTCGGTCATTCCGGCCATGGCGCGTTGAAACGTGTGGCTGTGCAGATTGCTCAACGCAGGCAGCAACACTGAAACCTGCGTGTCATCAGCTTGAGCCGTCGCATCACACAGGACTTCGGTGATCATCCCGCTAGTCACACAAATGCGCACTTGATCTGCCCAGCCGGTTGGCAGCAAAGCCCGTTTAGCAAAAATCACAATGTCATTCCTTATGTGTAGACATAATAACTATAATCGCATACATAATGTTCGACAATAGCCTTTGTGGGATAAAATTGGTGCAACAAAATCGCCTTGTTTTGAAGTCCTGTCGGGTAGCAACCATGCTGCCAACATCGGACAGCTATGGCTTGATTGGTGATGCTGCTTTGGTTGCCGAGAACGGACGCATCGCTTGGGTCGGACCAGCACATGATCTGCCAGCATCCTATGCCGATTGGCAAAGCCAAGACCTTCAGGGCCGTTTGATCACACCAGCCCTGATCGACTGCCACACCCATGTCGTCCATGGTGGAAACCGCGCCCATGAGTTTGAAATGCGCCTCCAAGGCGCGACTTATGAAGAAATCGCCCGCGCAGGCGGCGGCATTGTTTCCACCGTCACCGCCACCCGCGCCGCTTCACTTGAGCAGCTTGTCGAGGCTGCATTGCCCTTCGTCGATGCCATGATTGCGGAAGGCGTATCCGTCATCGAAATCAAATCCGGCTATGGCTTGGAGCAAGAAGCCGAACTGCGCATGTTGCGTGTAGCCCGCCAAATTGCCGCACAAAGACCGGTCACGGTGCGCACCACATACCTTGGCGCCCACGCCATTCCCGCCGAATATCAACATCGCGCTGACGCCTATATCGATACCGTCTGCATACCAGCCTTACGCGCCGCCCATGCCGAAAGTCTCGTCGATGCCGTCGACGGGTTTTGCGAAGGCATCGCCTTTTCGCCCGCACAAATCGAGCGTGTCTTCAAAGTCGCAGTTGAATTGGGACTTCCCGTTAAACTCCACGCCGAACAGCTCTCAAATCTTGGTGGCGCTGCGCTCGCCGCACGCTATGACGCATTGTCTGCCGATCATCTTGAATACTTGGATGAAGCAGGCGTTAAGGCCATGGCAGCAGCAGGCACAGTTGCCGTCATTTTGCCCGGTGCTTTTTACACTTTGCGCGAAACCCAAAAACCGCCCATCGAACTGTTGCGCAAGCACAATGTTCCCATGGACGTCGCCACAGATATGAACCCCGGTTCATCGCCCATGTCGTCATTGTTGTTGGCCATGAACATGGCCTGCACGCTGTTTCGCATGACACCGGCTGAAGCGCTTGCGGGCGCAACTGTGAACGCCGCCAAAGCACTAGGCCTCGTCGATCGTGGAACCTTAGCCGTTGGGCAGCTGGCGGACCTTGCCGTTTGGAACGTTACCCATCCCGCCGAACTCGCCTACCGCATCGGCTTCAATCCGCTTCATCAACGCATCATCGGAGGCGTCCTGTGACCGCTCTTATCCTCACTCCCGGCCAAACCACCTTGGCGCAACTCACGCGCATTTACCGCGAAGAATTACCGGTCACGCTGGATCGTAAAGCCAAGCCCGCCATGGAAGCCGCCGCCGCCGCCATCAATGCCGCCGCCGCTGGTGGTCTGCCGATTTATGGCGTTAACACCGGCTTCGGCAAACTCGCCTCTATGCGCATTGCACCGGAAGACACCGCAACACTGCAGCGCAATTTGATCCTGTCGCATTGTTGTGGCGTTGGCGAACCGATCTCGCGAGCGCACACACGGCTGCTTATGGTCTTAAAACTGCTCAGCCTCGGGCGCGGCGCATCGGGTGTGCGCTTTGAACTCATTGAACTCTTGGAAGCCATGCTTGCCAAAGGCGTCACGCCGCTTGTTCCAGCCCAAGGCTCTGTCGGCGCATCCGGTGATTTAGCCCCGTTAGCGCACATGACAGCCGTACTCATAGGTGAGGGGCAAGCCGAGTACCAAGGCAAAGTTATGTCCGGTGAAGATGCCCTCAAAGCCGCAGGCCTTACCCCAATTCCGCTCGGCCCCAAAGAAGGCTTGGCCTTCATCAACGGCACGCAGTTCTCTACCGCCTTTGCGCTCGCTGGTCTGTTTGATGGCTGGAATGCCGCACAGTCCGCTCTGGTCACGTCCGCGCTTTCAACCGATGCCATTATGGGCTCCACGGCGCCGCTCCAGCCAGAAATCCACGCGTTGCGCGGTCATGCCGGACAAATCGAAGCCGCCGCTTTCATGCGCCAATTGCTTGATGGTTCAGAAATCCGCGAAAGCCACCGCGAGGGCGATACCCGCGTGCAAGATCCCTATTGCATCCGCTGCCAGCCGCAAGTCACTGGCGCGGCGATGGACGTCTTGCGCATGGCCGCCCGAACGTTGGAAATCGAAGCCAATGCAGCGACCGATAATCCATTGGTGTTGGTCGAGGCAGGTCTCATCGTCTCGGGCGGAAATTTCCACGCCGAACCCGTCGGCTTTGCCGCCGACATGATCGCACTTGCCTTGTCCGAAATCGGAGCCATCGCCCAACGCCGCGTCGCACTGATGGTCGATCCGGTTCTCTCGTTTGATCTCCCCGCATTCCTCACCCCGCGCCCCGGCTTGAACTCTGGCTTGATGATTGCCGAAGTGACGACCGCCGCGCTCATGAGCGAAAACAAACACATCGCTATGCCCTGCGTAACCGATTCAACACCGACATCGGCCAACCAAGAAGACCATGTCAGCATGGCGGCACACGGCGCTGTTCGCCTTGGCAAAATGGTGCAAAATCTCAACGTCATCTTGGGTGTAGAAGCCATCTGCGCCGCGCAAGGCGTCGATTTTCGCGCTCCCCTGAAAACCAGTTCACCACTGCAAAAAGTCGTCTCTTGCCTTCGCCAACAGGTCGCAACACTGGGCGATGATCGCTACATGGCCCCCGATCTTGAAGCCGCTGCGAAGCTTATCGCGAGCGGCGCAACTGCAAAAGCGAGCGGTTTAGCCTTGCCGGAACTTTCGCAATGAACCCTGTCAAAGTCACCCAAGGCAGCGGCCCTATTATTCTTGGAATGCCACACGGCGGAACCTACATTCCCGCGTCGCTCACGAACCGCCTCAATGCCCGTGGCTCGACTTTGAGCGACACAGATTGGCACATCGCTGAACTTTACAATGGCCTATTGCCAGACGTCACGACAGTCGAAGCCACCTTTCATCGCTACATCATCGATGCCAATCGCGACCCTGCCGGCGCATCCCTTTATCCTGGCCGCAACACCACATCCCTTTGCCCAACAACCGACTTCGACGGTGAACCAATTTGGAAAATGGACGAAGAGCCAAGCAGCGACGAAATCGCAGAGCGTACAGCTCAATTTCACGCCCCCTATCATGAAGCCCTCGCCAGCGAAGTCGCCCGCGTGAAAGCCCGACACGGCGTTGCTGTGGTTTATGATTGCCACTCCATCCGCTCAAACATTCCCTTCCTGTTTGAAGGCCAGCTCCCCGTTTTCAGCATCGGCACAAATGATGGTTTGACATGCGATAAATCTGTTAGCGATGCCGTTGCAGCACCATGCTTTGCCGCACCTGAATTCTCCAGCGTGCTCAATGGTCGCTTCAAAGGCGGCTGGACCACCCGCCATTATGGACGACCTGCCAACGGTGTTCACGCCATCCAAATGGAGTTGGCCCAGCGTGCCTATCTCACCGCTGAGATTGCGCCTTGGACCTACAGCGCCAGCGTCGCCAAACCATTGCGCGCCATACTCGCAAATATCCTCATCTCCCTCGATATTGTTGCCCGCTCGGGCACGCTCAACCGCTAACGGAGCCAATCATGTTCGACCGTAAAAATTCCCGCGATGTCTATCCAGCCACTGGCACGGAAATCACTGCGAAGTCTTGGGCTACCGAAGCTGCTATGCGCATGCTCATGAACAATCTCCACCCTGACGTCGCAGAAAATCCGCATGAATTGGTGGTCTACGGTGGCATCGGCCGCGCCGCCCGCTCATGGGGTGATTTTGATCGTATCGTGGCAACGCTGAAAGATTTGGAAGACGACGAAACATTGGTCGTCCAGTCCGGTCGCCCTGTCGCTGTGGTCCGCACCCACCGTGATGCACCGCGCGTTTTGATCGCCAATTCAAACCTCGTGCCGCATTGGGCAACATGGGATCATTTCAACGAGCTCGATAAAAAAGGCCTGATGATGTACGGCCAAATGACCGCCGGTTCGTGGATTTACATCGGCACGCAAGGCATTGTTCAAGGTACATACGAAACCTTCGCCGAAGCCGGTCGTCAGCATTTTGGCGGCAGCCTCAAAGGCAAGTGGATATTGACCGGTGGCCTCGGCGGCATGGGCGGTGCGCAGCCGCTCGCCGCTGTCATGGCCGGTGCGTGCTGCCTCGCCGTCGAGTGCGATGAAACCCGCATCGATTTTCGCCTGCGCACCCGTTAT
>JBGTAU010000183.1:0-3899 GCA_041749675.1 Rhizobiaceae bacterium
CGCAGGATGCGCGCGCATGAACTTCTCAAGATAATACTGCGCTGACTTCTCGGACGCCGTCGAGCCCTTGATTGTGACGGTCGCCTCAGCACCGGAATTCAGGAGCGCTAACGCTATTTTGTCTTCCGCCTTCGCAAGATAGGCAATCGCCCCCTCACCGCTTGTACGAGCTTTGATCTGCGCGTTGAGCTTGCCCGCCGTGAGGTCAGACACGCCATAAACGTCAACCTTGTCACCATCACGGGAATAGACAAATGGCTTTTCTCCGAACGCCACATTCAGCGCCTCGTGCAGCGCCGCGTCAGAGATTTCTGCCTTCAATACAAGCGAAACCGTCACGCACGATGACACCGAATAAGGCTCCTTGAACCCTTCGGTCCATTCGGCCACTAGGGCGGCCCTACCCGCAGCATCGTTGATGCTCTCGCCGAACTGGTTGAACACCGGAATGCTCTCGCGCTCGCCTTCTTCGTTCTCGCGAGTGCCAAGATACTCCATCAATGCGCTCGCGCTGGCCTTGGCGCTGACCGTCGAGATCACCTTGATGACCACAGGCTGAGCGCCCGCCGCGATCGCGGCCCGCGCCGCCAGTTGCTGTGTTGAGCGCTTCTGCTGGACGGCCTGCGCCGTCAAAACGCCTTCCGAAGCACTTCCTCCGCCTGCGCCGCGCCGCCGAAATTCTTCGTCTTCCAAGTCATTGGCAACGCCATAAGCGGCAATTTTGGCATAGACGCCGAGCGCATCTGACGCCGTTCCGCCAGCCCGGAACACGGCATTGCCGCCAAGCAGTACTTGGGTCCGCGTCCCCCCCGACACGCCGCTTGCCTCGTCCGAGCCGCGGGTCTTTGCGCCCGTGCTGGCGTAGGAAATCGAACTCAGCTTGCGAAAAGCGTCTTCCAGATCGCCCTTCGCCGACGCCGCAAAAGCTCGCGGCGCGCCCGCGACAGCCCGAGTTCGTGCTGTTGAATTGGGCGCCTTTCCGGGCTTGGAAATTGGTCGTGATGCGTCCTCCGCATCCCGTGCAGTCGCAATCCAGCTCAGGTTCGAACCGCGTTTCCTCCGCAGAAGTTCATCGTCGTCACCAATCAAAAAACCCTTGTCTGCAAACCCGGCAATTTCCTCAAGCAGTTCCTCAAACACCACGCAGACCCCTCGGCTTGCGCACTGGCTTAACCAGCTTGCTGATCTCCAACCGCATCTGAACCAGCCCGCCTATCAGCGATTTCAGCCCCGCCTCAAGCGGCGCCTGATACTCCACGCGGCCTTGGTTCATCGCGCGAACCGCCTGATTGAGGTTGATGCCAACGCGCCGGAAATGCTCGTCTGCCGCCTTCAGCAATTCCCGGTCCGGCTCCGAAACAGGCAAGAACAACCCAACCTTCTCCCGGATGAGAACCCGCACTGCTTCGCTCGGCGTCACGTTCTCATTCACGCACAGCGCCAAAAGCGCCGCCTGCTCCTCGCCGGTCAGCCGGATCGAGATTCTGCCATCGCTTTCCTGAGCCGATCGCGCCAATTCGCATCCCCAAATTCAATCGGCCAAGGGCCAAAGTTTAGCAGGCCAACGGCCCCAGAGCGCATTAGCGCGAACCAAGCAATGGCATACAACCAGTGCGCCGTCAAGTTTGTCCGACAAACTTGACTATCCTGCCAATGAGAGTTTTACTTCACTATTACCTTAATCTACCGACTCCTCAAATGAAGAGGTAGAATAGGCTTGGGAGGAATAAAGGCAGCGCGCTTGAGAGAGCTGCTCTGCAATGTGGTGCGAGTGTGCTACCGTATGGGCCGCCGTAGTCGCCTGAGAAGATGTTGCCAAGCCTGATCATGACACTAGTATTTCGGTCAGATTTGCGCTATATTCTGACTATCTGACTAGATTGGAGTAACCATGGGCAAGACTGTTGAAAAAACTGAAACGCGCAAGGCAGACGCCGTCACACGACGGGCCGACGGCGGTTGGAAACTCGAAGACGCCAAAGCACGCTTCAGCGAAGTCGTGCGGCTCGCGCGCAGCGAAGGTCCGCAGCGCGTAAGCGTGCGCGGACGCGATGCTGTAGTTGTCATAAGCGTTGAAGAACTTGAGCAGCTGTCCCCTCGAAAACGTCTGGTTCCCTTCCTTCAATTCATGGAAAGTCTCCATCTTGGCGAGCTTGACCTCACTCGTGAAAAGGATACTGGCCGGGATGTTCAATTGTGAAAGGCTGGTTGCTTGACACCAATGTCATATCCGCACTGATCAATCCGAACGGCGCGCCGTCGGTGAAGAAATGGGCGCAAAGTCAGAATGAACTGCAATTCTTTTTCAGCGTGCTGACGCTCGGCGAGTATGACAAGGGCATCCACAATCTAAGGCCTGACAATCCCGACCGGCAGCGTTACATGGCAAGCCGAGACGCTTTGGAGAAACGATTCAAAGGCCGGGTGATTTCTGTAAGTGACAGCATTGTCCGTCGATGGGGTGAAATCTCCGGTAGGGTGAAACGTGAGACCGGCCTAGCACCTCAAGTGATCGATACTCTGCTTGCCGCTACGGCGATTGAAAATGAGCTGTATCTGGTGACCAGGAACGTCAAGGACACAAAAGAATCTGGCGCGGTTGTGTTTGATCCCTGGAACGACGACCCTGCGCGCTTTCCGCTTTGATGCGCTGAGCGGCTGACGTGATTTTGGCCCCGCCGATGTGGCGGGGCCTTGTCGCTTCTGGACATCTCAGTCCCGGTTTGGCCGGGACCAGATGAGTGAGTAGCCTTCCTCGCCTTCAACGGTGCTTAGTGTCGCGAAGATCGGCGCTGCGAAGCTTGGATCGTCGAGCTTGACCGAGAGGTATTCGCCGCGCTCCGAGGTTTTCTTCCAGGCTGCGCCAAACTCGACATTGCCGGCAAGGATGCGGAAGTCCGGGCTCTTTTCATTTGTGCGCTCAACCGGGGCCAGCTTGGCCTTGACGTTGAGGGAGAGGGTTTTGACCGTGCCGTTAAAGCCGTTACCGGAAGCGATGAAGGTGCCGATGGTTGCCATTGTCTTAGTTCCTTGTGTTTTTCGTGCCGCGCCCATCGCGGCCTCGATGGCAGTCTAAAGACCGGAGGCGGTCAGCCCGCACCCTTGTGGCCGCAACGAAGTGGAGGACGGCCAGAGAAAGGCTTTCTTGTCCCGCGAGGAATGACGGGATCGAAGAGACCAGCAGGGGAAGAAAACGAACGCGGCCGTTGCGGGAGTTGGAGCGAGACAGAGCAAAGCGAAGTCGGCCTTCGGTCAGACATATGCCCATTCGAGGACGTGAGGGACGCAGCTCGCCTCAAACCCGCAGGAACACTGACAGGCACACCAGCGCATTCCAGCAATTCCGGCAATGGCTCCCCGCACCACGCTATGAACCTGGCAGCGGCGTCAGGAATGCGGCGCGATTGTGCAGCCCGAAAGAGAGCACGGCAACGAGTTCATCGTCGGTCGCTCGACTGCAGCGCCGATGACGATGCCCCAATGCTACGAATATCGCTCAATCTGGGTCGTCCCAAGATGTGGGTGCCGCCTGCATAACAGCACCCTTGCTGAAGGCGGGAAGCATGCAGCCATTCTGATTGCGCACATCCCCTCGCAGACATCCGAGTGACACGGCCACACTATAACGGCGGGGCCAAATTCAAACGAACGTGTCGGCAGCATTGGGCGAGACTGACTTTAGGCAGCCAGCGCTTCATTAGCGCGCAACGGCTGCAGACCGTGCAGGAAGGCTGCGGCCTTCTGGGCATGGGCAGCAGCCGAGAAGATAAAGCGTTTGTCATTGGAAAGAACCTTGAGCCAAGAGGCGAGGTAGCTAACATGATCCGGTCTTGGTTCAAGCTCCGGCGCGATGCCGAGATCCGCGCAGAGGAACACCGAGCCGAGTTCGGCGATCAGTT
>JBGTAU010000184.1:0-11499 GCA_041749675.1 Rhizobiaceae bacterium
GGTTTTCGAGGGGTGAAACTGTGGGTAACTCACGACACCCACGCCGCGCTTACATTTGTTCTTGAATCAAACGCTTCAACAGTTCCATTTCTTGCGCGAGTTTGGAGTCAGATCCCATCTGACCTTCAATTTTACGCACCGCATGCAACACAGTTGTATGATCCCGCCCACCAAAACGGCGACCAATTTCTGGCAGCGAGCGCGGGGTCATCATTTTGGCCAGATACATCGCCACCTGCCGTGGCTTCACAATGATGCGCGTGCGGCGGTTCGACAGTAAATCCGAGCGCGGCACATTGTAGTGACGAGAAACAACACGCTGGATATCCTCCACCCGCACACGCTTCGGCTCGCCGTTGCGAATGAGATGACCGAGATACTCCTCAACGCGTTCTACCGTCATGTCCGGTTCAAAGGTCTGGCGGAACAACAGCTGGTTAAATGCGCCTTCCATGTCTCGCCCGCTGCCTGTGACAGTTTTAGCAACATGATCCAGAATAATGTCAGACATTTTAAGGGTAGGATCTTCAGCCTGAGCATTAGCCAGACGACGCTTCAATATCTCAAGGCGCATTGTATAGTCTGGTGCTGAAACTTCTAGCGCTACACCACCCTGTAGGCGCGAACGCACCCGGGCATCCAGCGATTCCAACTCGCCAGGCGCACGATCGGCCGCAACTACCACTTGACGGGCACTGTCGATCAACATGTTGAGCAAATGGCAAAACTCGTTTTGGATGGTTTTACCTTGCAAAAACTGCATGTCATCGATCACCAAAAGATCAATATCGCGCAATTGTTCTTTGAAAGACAAAGCACTGTTATCGCGAATGGCCGTTGCAAACCGCCACATGAAATATTCCGCAGTTAAATAAACGACGCGAGCCTTCGGGTTCTTTTGTACAGCTTCTGCCGCAATGGCCTGCAAAAGATGGGTTTTGCCCAATCCGACTGAAGCGTGAATAAACAGCGGATTAAACCGAATAGCTCCGTTACCGGATTCCGCCACAGTGCGTGCTGCGGCATGGGCCACGCGGTTAGCCGCGCCTTCGACAAAGTTCGCAAATGTGTAACGTGGGTCAAGCGCCGAACCGACGGCTGGATCACGCGATTGATCGACCGGGGCGAATGCTTGACTACGCGGGGTAGCCTTAGGCTGGTTTGCAGCAAGTGCTGCTTTGGGAGCCTTGGCAGCATCCGGTTCAACGGATGCAACTTCAGCACTGACACGCTGCGCAGTACGCACCACCACCTCGACCTTCAGCAAAGAAGGATATTCCGCCTTCCACAATTCGCCGATGAGATCGATATAATGATTGCTGATCCAAGAACGCAAAAATGGCGTCGGCACTGACATGCAAACCACACTTTTCGAAGCCTCGACCAATTTCAACCGGCCAAACCAGGAGGAATAAACCTCATTGCCAAGTCTTGCTTTCAACTGTGCCTGGACTCGCTCAAAAGCGATGAAAGCGTCTGACTTGTTCATTCTCAATTTCCTTTAGTGCCAGCCTCAGTCGACCGACATTGTCTTTCGTCAGCAAAATCAATGGAACAGATTGAAGCCATTTCGCTTCAAGCCAATTCAACAGATTGCAGCATCACCCAAATTTTAACACGCAAAGTCCCTCCACAGCTCCAATAGGAACTACGTTGAGCAGCGTATCGATTCTTTACTTCCCCATACAAAAAGGCAAAAAAATCCCTACGCAAAAATAGACATTGCGTTCCACCGTCATACGGTTTCGGATTTTTCTTGGGGCTTTTCCCCGCCTTTTCGATGCTTGAAACTACCTAATTTATGAGCCTGGGTGCAAGCCCATATTTACATTTTTTTAACCCTTTGCGCCCCTCTCGCTGTCGCGCAACAGCGAATAGAAACAGGGTTAACGTCATAAGTATCAGTGATTCAAAGCGTTTTTTGTAAAGCTTAAAAAAACAAGCCCAAAAAACGTTGGCTAACAAATATTTTTATTTTTTGCCTTGACAGCCGCTTTGAATACTTAACCACTGGCCATTGTGGATAAGCTGTGGATGACCATCTGTAACTAATTGAAATTATTAATAAAAAATTGATCAGTAAAATTTTCTAGACAGTTTGCAAGTCAGGTAAAATTTTGAATTCCGTAGCGTAAACTCAATACCTCGAAAGCATCAAACCATTGTACAAAAACAAAAAAACCCAGCTAACTGCTGGGTTTTTTTAGAAGAATCTCAGAAATTTATTACGCGCCGACGCCTGCGACACGCTTTGTCAAACGCGAGATTTTGCGTGACACTGTGTTGCGATGCATGACACCCTTAGATGCGCCACGAGCCAGTTCTGGCTGGGCCACTTTCATGGCAGCTTCAGCGGCACCTTTGTCGCCAGAAGCAATAGCTTCTTCAACTTTGCGCAGGAATGTACGAATGCGCGACACGCGTGATTTATTAATCTCAGTACGAGCTGCGATTTTGCGGGTCGCCTTTTTGGCGGATGCAGTATTGGCCATAAATGCCTCAGTTGGTTATGCGCATAAGCAAGGATTGCAAATGGGCGAAAATAATGGGGCGGCCGATGGGCCGCCTGACTTGTGCGGGCTTATAGTGGAGCTTGCCCCTTGCGTCAACCGATTCCGGTAAAAAATCATCCGTGGTTGTTTTTCTTCGGTTTCTGAATGAAGCGATGATGAGCAAGTCGTTTCTGGCATGCCGGGCAATAGAAAGTCGAGCGCCCATTTTGCACTTCCCGTACGATTGTGGCCTCACAGCCGAATTTCAAGCACGCCCCGCCTTCGCGATCATAAACGGCAAAGCTATGTTGAAAATATCCCAATGAGCCGTCTGTCTGGCGATGGTCACGCAGGCTCGACCCCCCCGCCTCCAATGCTTCGTTCAACACATCGCGAATGGATTGCGCCAACAAGTCGGACTTTTGTTTTATCGTAGACACCGGAGCAAACGGGGAAAGCCCTGAACGCCATAATGCCTCGCACACATAAATATTGCCCAGCCCCGCAATCATACGCTGGTCTAAAAGGGCAGTCTTAAATGTCGTTGCGCGCCCATCAAATAATTGTTGAAGGTAAGCGCCAGACAATTCATTACCAAGCGGCTCGATACCTATTCCAGAAAGAAGTTTGTGTTCGTGCAAAGTTGCCGTTGGCGTCATTAATAAAAAGCCAAATCGCCGTGGGTCATTATAAGTGATTTGTAGTTCATTGCGCTCAGGCGTTTCCAAGTGAAAAACCACATGATCATGCGCTGCCAACTTCGAGCGCGAATGATGAAAATCACCCGGAGTCTCTGCATTTGCGGCAAGACTTACTTTGTATGAGCCGCTCATGCCCAGATGCGATATGATCGTCTGGCCATTATTCAATTCGATCAGAAGATACTTTGCACGACGCGATAAAGCCTGCACCGTCGATCCATTCACACGCTCAGCAAATTGATCTGGAAAAGCAAACCGCAAATCTTTACGTCGCAGTTCAAGTCGCGCAATTTTCGCGCCTTGCAAGTGCGGTGCCAGTCCGCGCCGCACTGTTTCGACTTCAGGCAATTCAGGCACGATCGGTTCCCGCTAAAAAAGAAGTACCATGAGGTCCCGGCGCGATGCCCAAATAGGCAGCTATGCTTTCGCCAATATCAGCAAACGTTGACCGCACACCAATCGTACCACTCGAAATATCAGGGCCATAAATTAATACAGGCACACGCTCACGCGTGTGGTCCGTGCCGCGCCAAGTCGGATCACATCCATGATCTGCTGTCAGGATCATAATGTCCCCGCTGCGCATCTTGGCCATCGCCTCCGGCAGACGCTGGTCAAATTGCTCCAACGCATGGGCATACCCCGGCACATCGCGCCGGTGACCATAGAGCATGTCAAAATCCACAAAGTTTGTGAAAACCAAGTCGCCATTTTGTGCATCATCCATGGCAATCAGTGTCTTTTCAAACAGTGCCATATTCCCGTTGGCCTTGCGCACATCGGTAACACCTTGGTGGGCGTAAATATCGCTGATCTTTCCAATAGCAATCACATGCCGACCAGCCTGTTTCAATCTGTCGAGCAAAGTGGGTTCCGGCGGCAGCACGGAATAGTCGCGACGGTTTCCCGTGCGCTCAAAATCCGCTTTGTTTGTGCCAATAAATGGCCGCGCAATCACGCGGCCTATATTGTAGCCATCCAATTGCCTACGTGCGATTTCGCAAAGCGCATAAAGACGTTCAAGCCCGAATGTTTTCTCATGCGCTGCAATCTGCATGACAGAATCGCTCGACGTGTAAAAGATTGGCTTGCCACTCGTCATGTGTTCTTCGCCTAGCGCTTCAATAATCTCAGTGCCCGAGGCATGACGATCACCAAGGATACCCGTAAGCGCGGCCTCGGCAACGATTTTGCCAATGAGCTCCGCTGGAAACGTCGGGATCGTGTTGGGGAAATAGCCCCAGTCAAACAAAACCGGCATACCAGCGATTTCCCAATGTCCGGATGGCGTATCCTTGCCTCTAGAAATTTCGCTCGCCGCGCCCCAAACTCCGTTGATTAAGCCTTCAGTGTAGCCCTCAGGAAAAACGCCACAAGCTGCTTTTGCCGCCAGACTTAAGCCCAAACCATTGAGTACCGGCAGGTGCAATGGACCATGGCGCAAATCGACCTCGTCACCCAGCCCTGATGCACAGGCCTTGGCAATATGGCCGAACGTGTTGGAGCCAACATCACCAAAGGCCTCAGCGTCAGGAGCGCCGCCAATACCAAAGGAATCGAGAACAAACAAAAATGCACGTGCCATGATTTACCGTATTTCCGATATTTTCGCCGTTTGGCGGGAAGTTACCCTATAGAAGAAGATAGGCGCATTGATCTGCCCTGTCCAATATTTGTACGCATAATGAAACCAACGCTCTAAACAGTCGAAAGAAGTACCGGATTGATGAAGATCTTCCAAAGATCCCAAAAGCGCCGCGCCATCACGATAGCTTGCATGATTATGCTATTGGCAAGCCAAGCAGTTGCTATGGCCGACTGGCGAAAAGATCTTGGTGTTTTCCGAATTGGCATGATCGAAAGTGAGGCGTTAAAGTTGTCGCCGGGCGAGATGGAACGCATGCGCAGAGGTTATGCCGATGCGCTGGCCATGCCGGTAGAAATTGTCAGGACACGCGACTTTCCTGCACTCATTGATGCGCACGCCAGTGCGCGTCTCGAATATGCAATATTCTCCGCTGCAGCTTATGCGACAGCTTACCTTGTCTGCGAATGCATTGAACCTTTGGTTCAACCAATCGCCTCCAACGCCGCGACCGGAACGCGAACAGTGCTGTTTCTCGACAGTAAGATGTCTAAAGCACAAGTGGCGCAGTCCAAGGGGCTTGCAGTCCCGGGCAAAAATTCCCTGAACGGTTTTGGCGTACCGCTCGCATCAGAGGATATGATTTCTGGTAAACTGATAGGTAACGAGCCTTGGTTGGTCTTTGTTGAGGATACCAAAGCCGCTGTCGAACAATTTGCTGCTGGCAAGGTTGATGGCTTCTTTGCCACAGTGAGCAGCACTGCCACATTGGCGACCGCATTGCAGCAAGGCGATCCTATTGCCACGACACTCTTAACTCTGTCTCGGCAGGCCAAAGCGTCCTGGATTTCAAATATAGTTGCCAATGGCCCACACGCCGTGCGTAAGAACTTGAGCACCGAAGCCAAAAATATATTATCCAAATACCTTGTCAATCTGGCGCAAACCGATCCCAATCTGAATGATCTTATCTTGCCCGCCAATGACATTCGGTTTGATACAGTCAATCATAGTGCCTATTTAACTGCCATATCCGCTACAAAAATGCTGGCTGCCCAATCGGAGCAACCAGCACAATAAATTGTATTTCTTTGCAAGACTCTTTTAACAATCAGCGCAAGGCAAGTCACCAATGGCAACACGCGGACGAAGATAGTAAGTCTCAGACATGTCAATTTTACCGTAGGTCTGTCCTGAAGCCTTCGCAATCGACCATGAAGTGAGTGTGCGATATTCGAGCTGCGTGTCTACCTTCACCAAGAACGTGTCAGCAATATTTACCTTAGCAGGAACAGTAAGGGTGGAATTTGCAGCGTATGGCGTTGAAAACGTTGCATCGTCAAGCTTCAGTGACCAAGCTACTTTCGCAACGTTTGACGCGTTAATTTTTATGCCCGTTACAATGATCTTTGGCTGTGTCAGGTTATACGGTTGCGTTATCGCTTTGCCGATTTTCAATATCGACTTGAGCGCTTCTTTGTTGACCTCAGTGCTATCCAATTGTGCAATCAAATCGCCCGTTGCACTTGCTGCGCGTCCCACTTTTTTATTCATCTGCAGTGCACCAGAAATTTCCAACGTACCGAGATACAAAGTGATCAACAGCGGTGCGATCAAAGCAAATTCAATCGCCGCCACGCCGCGATTATCACTAGACAACCGGCGAACAGTATCGCGCATGCGTCCAAGAACGGTGTTTATTTTTACAAACATTTTAGTAATCCCTACTTTTGATGCGCTGAAAGTCGTTCAATGAGAAACCTTTTACAGATCGAACGGTTCGTTTTTCCAAGTCATCGACGAGTACAACAGTGTTTTATTATCGGGCAGCTCTGCGAGTTTGTGTCCGATGAAGTCAGAAATGTAAGGCCAGCGATAGAAAATACGTAAGTGATGAATGGTGCTTGGTCCGCCAACAGCAGTCGTAAAGCCAGCAGTGTTCACATCGCCAGTTCCTGTACGTGGAATAGTGGTGGGAACATCCCCAAAGTTCGCGTAAGTTTTGAGATCAATTTCGAGGCCGGGGCAGCCGCTGGTGACCAGAATACTCATTTTCGTGCAGATTTTACTGCGCACGACGGCTGGCGTGGCAGCTGCAGCTTTGAGGTTTCCTACACGAATGTCCCGCGCAAGATCGTCAACAGAGTTCGCCATCACCTGTTGTGCACCAAACGAAATAGACGATTCAAGTATAGCAAATACCAAAAGCGAAAATGGCATTGCGAGCATTGCAAATTCGATAGCCACGCTGCCGCGACGATCTTTTCTAAATCTGCCGAGCAATCCGCCCTTGGCTGGTTTTGTATTTTTGCTCACGCTAACACTTGAATTGGTCATTTCCCGCATTCTCCAAATTTGGATTCTGCGGGGACCATAACAAACAGCTGTTGCGATCCCGTTTTGCCACGAGATCAAATGCAAACAACTAATTTAAGAGTTTGTTAGCGCTATTGGTTGAGCGCACTCAGACATGACAGCCTACTGCGATTGAAGGCTCAAGAAGTCTTATTTGGCAGTTGCTTCTGATACCTGCGTTTCGATTTCACTCTTGTAAACGCTTTCACAGAAAGGCGTACAGGACAATGTCTGGACCTGAGCTTGCCGGTAAACATTCACAGTATCGGAAACAGAGCGTGAAACACTGATTTGTTGATCAACAATTGGGTTGCCCTTAACATCCAACACCACGAAGTTTGTGGTGCCAAAATATTTGCCCGTGATAACAATCGTCTTGGAGTCTTTGACAGACGCATCCGCAATATTTGGATTGCCTATGACAATCGTATCTGCCGGGCGCGACAGTTTGACGATTTTTGCTTGGTTCAAAACGACGTCAATTGTGCCATCTGCTGCAAACACAGGCGATACACCCATTGTAAGAACAGCCAGCACGGCGAAAAGATCACGCTTATTCAATGACGACATTTTTTTGAACTCCAAGAAACTATTTCACAAAAATGAACTGGAATGGTGAAGGAATATTTAAGGCGCTCAGTAAATACGCATCATATGGAATGCGCGCCATATAAAGAAGAATCAAAGCGCAAAAAACAAGCATTTCGCTACATATGCGACGCATCAAAACGATGCAGGCTAGTGTGTGACGCTTTTACAATTTTTAACCATTCAATCAAAGTTGTCGCTGGAAGAAAACATTAACCAGTCTCCTTAAATAAATCGAAACGCCCCGTGGGTAGTTTGGGTTATCCGATCAACGAACAAACAAGAGTTGACGGAAGTGCTGTAAATGTAACCACGTGGTTTAGGAGAATTTATATGTCTAAGATTGTTGCACGTTTCGCTAAAGATGAGTCCGGCGCTACCGCTATCGAATACGGTTTGATTGCTGCTCTTATTGCTGTTGCCATCATCGTTGGCGCTGGCAACCTCGGTACCTCGCTGAACGCTAAGTTCGCTGGTCTCGCAACAACTGTAAACAACGCTGGTTGATTTCAACTAGTCTCGTTTATCTTCTTAAAGGCCGTCCATTGGGCGGCCATTTTGATTCGTTTGGACTATTTTTGATAGGTTTTGAAAAAGTCTTTTCACTTTTGCTTAAAGTCCATTTGCTAGTATCCCAACAAATCAACCAAGGTTCTTGTGATGCTTGAAGCTGCAATTCTGATCATATTCCCATTTGCTATGGCCAATGCGGCTACCTCAGACATGCTCACCATGACGATCGCTAATCGCGTTTCAATTATACTTGTTGCGTCATTTGCTGTGCTTGCTCCGCTCACAGGCATGGCGTGGTCCGTTTATGGAATGCACTTTGTGGCATTAGCACTTGTTCTTACGGTTTGTTTTGGACTGTTCGCATTGGGCGTCATGGGCGGCGGCGATGCAAAATTGATGGCCGCAACGTCCTTGTGGATTGGTTTTAACCAGAATTTGTTCGAGTATCTGGTGATAGGTTCATTTTTTGGCGGCATCTTAACGCTTTTGATTTTGAATTTTCGCGGATCTTCGATGGCTGTCTATGGCGGTCAAATTGAGTTCCTGCGCAAGATGGGTGAACCAAAGGGCAAAATTCCTTACGGCATTGCGCTTGGTCTTGCCGGCCTGTTCGTTTTCCCAGAAACAAGCATGGCTCAATGGGTTATCGCGCGCATGGCTGCTTAAGCCTTTCGCAAACCATGATAACACTCTTACGAGTCCAAATAGTTAGACGCATAAAAATTTCCAACAAAAATAGTGTTTTGAACGCTGAACGAGCGGACGCCTGCATTGAAAACAGCGCTTCATCGAGGTCATCTTTTATCGTCATAAATAATTAATCCTGTTTTGAAGGATTTTCTTAACCATAATTACACGATTGCTGGTCCATTTTAGCGAGGAATAGTGAAACCCTCGTTTGGGGATGGGCAATGAAATCGACGCGTTTGGTAGTATTCGGAGTGGCACTGGCTTCTGCAGCCGCCGCAGGCTATTTGGCTCTTAACATGCAGCCGCAACCGGTTGAGGTCGTTCAGACCGGCCAACCTGAGGCCCCGCGCATGGAAGTTGAGAATGTTCTCGTCACAGGAGAAATGATTCCCGTTGGCGGCATTCTTGAAGCACAGCTGAAATGGCAGGAATGGCCCAAGACTGGTGTAACCGAAGGCTTTATCACACAAGCCGCCCGCCCACAGGCTGTTGAAGAACTTCAAGGCTCTGTCGCTCGCGTTGTCATCTTCCCAGGTGAGCCTATTCGCGACGCCAAATTGGTCGGTAAAGATCAAAGCTTGATGTCGTCGATTTTACCGGCAGGTCGCCGTGCGGTCGCCGTTGAAATCTCAGCGGATACTTCAGCAGGCGGTTTTATTTTGCCAAATGACTATGTTGATTTGATCATGACGCGCCGTGCCGCAGGCGTAAACGGCGCCGCTGAAACCTTTGTCACCGATACGATCCTCAGAAACATTAGAATTCTAGCGATCGACCAAACCATTCGTGAAGACGAAGAGGGCCGAAAGGTCAAGGTTGGTCAAACCGCCACACTCGAACTCAGCCCACAGCAAGCGGAAATCGTTACGGTAGCCCAGCAGATGGCTGAACGCCTTACACTTTCGCTGCGCTCGACCGCCGATGCGGCCGATAAAGAACAACCAAGTGCCGAGTATCTTTTGAACGGTACAGGCAAGGGTTCGTCAGTGAAAGTTATCAAGTCGGGCCAAATTTCTGAAGTTGGAGCAGCAAAATGAAAACCCCAATCACCAATTTGTTCCACTTAAAAACCACAGCATTGCGCTACTCTGCTTTTGCATTGGCCACCCTGGTAGCTCCCGTTCTCGTAACAGGTGCAAGCTCGACATCGTTTTCCGTCCAAGCAGCGGAAAAGGTCAAAAAAGTCAGCGCCAACGATCAAGTAAAGTTGGGCTTGAATAAGTCCGTCGTAATTGATTTGCCAACGGATGCCTATGACATTTTGGTTGCTAACCCGACCGTAGCTGACGCCGTGACAAGAACGGCGCGCCGCATTTATGTGTTTGGTAAAGCAGTCGGCACCACAAACATTTTCGTATTCGGTCCTAAAGGCGAACAAATCGCTTCTTTTGATCTGACCATCGAACGAGACGTAGCAGGACTTGATTCCTATCTGTCCCGCTTCATTGAAGATTCTGACATTACAGCTGAAATCATCAATGATAACGTTGTTCTCACCGGTACAGTGCAAACCCCGCAAGACGCGGCCAAAGCGGTCGCACTCGCTGAAATTTTCGTTAAAGGCGGCGAAGCAACAACAGGCGCTTTCGATAAATCCACCCCAGCTGGCGCTGAAGGGTCAGTTGTCATTGGTGGCAACAATCAAGAAGCACGGCGTACATCGTCTATCGTCAACTTGCTAAAGATCATCGGCGACGATCAGGTCACACTCAAAGTGACAGTGGCAGAAATCAGCCGCAGCGTTATGAAGCAGCTTGGCGTGACCCACACACTTTCCGCCAATGGCAGCAATGGCATTGGGGTGTCTAGCATTACAGAGGCTGTTCAAGGTCTGGGCAAAGATCTTGGGAATAGTGGATTCGGACTTGGGGGTACTATTGGTAGTACATCTCTTCAATCTTACTTGAATGCGATGGAACAAACCGGTGTCATGAAGACACTGGCCGAGCCAACGCTGACTGCCGTTTCAGGTGAAAAGGCGACCTTTAAGGTTGGCGGTGAGTTCAATCTGGTTACCGAAACCACGCGAACCGCCGATGATCCGGGTACCTCTGCCCAAGAAGGTGGTGATACTTTCAAAATCTCTAAGATCGAATATGGAATTGGCCTTGAATTCACACCTGTTGTGCTTTCTCCTGGTCGCATAAGCCTGAAAGTGCGCACGTCTGTTTCCGAGCCGACCACAGAAGGCGCGGTCAACATGAACCAAACCGGTCTTATTTCAATCCGCAAACGCTTGGCCGACACCACAATCGAATTGCCCTCAGGCGGCTCTATGATGATTGCCGGCTTAGTGCGCGATGACGTGCGTCAAGCAGTCACCGGGATGCCAGGCCTGCAGAAAGTTCCTGTGCTCGGCGCGCTGTTCCGTAGTCGCGATTTTGTCCGCAATCAGTCGGAACTGGTCATTATCGTGACGCCTTATCTTGCTCGGCCCGTTGCACGTAACAAGCTTGCAAAGCCAGATGATAATTTTAATGCAGCCTCAGACAGCGCCGGTGTTTTCCTCGGAAAAGTCAACCGCGTGTATGGCTCAATGCAAACCAATCGTAAGAATGGCCAGTACCACGGTGTG
>JBGTAU010000185.1:0-3717 GCA_041749675.1 Rhizobiaceae bacterium
TTGTCTTGCCCGTACCCGTACCGCCGGAAATGAGCGTTGTCACACGCGCATTGACGGCCGCAGCAATAACTTCCGCCATCTCTTTTGTCAGCGCATTGAATTCGACGAGCTTATGCAGGCCAAGTTTACTCTTGGAGAATTTACGAATGGAGACCAGCGGCCCATCAACACCGACGGGGCGAATAGCGGCATTGAAGCGCGAGCCATCGAGCATACGCGCATCGCACATCGGTTGTGATTCATCGATGCGGCGGCCGACCGCGGCAACAATCTTGTTGACGATGCGCACAAGATGCGCCTCGTCTTTGAATGGCACTTGCACTGGGACCAACTTGCCCCCGCGTTCGACAAATACATTTTCATGACCGTTGATCAAAATATCTGAGATCGTTGGATCACGCAGCAATGGCTCTAACGGACCAAGTCCAACCATTTCGTTGACGATGTCGTCAACCAGTGAATCCAATTCGGCAACGTTGAGCGCCAGCCGTTCTTCACGCACTTGCTCGGCGACAAAGCCCATAATTTCGCGGCGGACTTCCTCAACTGGCAAGCGCTCCAACGCCACCAGATTGAGTTCTTCGATCAGCTTGCGATGCAACCGCACTTTCGCATCAAGGACGCGGTCATTGGTACGGTTATTGACTTGAACAGCCGCAACCTCTTGCACTTCGTTGCCATTGGCACGCGGGATCTGAACTGTTTTCGCGCGCTCAGCTTGCGCAGCCGACGCCTCTTTGGCAACAGCATCATGATCGTTGCGCTTTTGTAATCCTGAAAACCGGCTCGTCATTTCATTCCCCACCCCTGAGTTCTAGTCAGGTTTAACTGGCTTTCCTCAAGAAAGACTTGCCAAAGTTCAATATTCCGGACTTTTTCTTTTCAATGCCCTGCACTTCATTTGGTAAAATAATCTTACGCAAATCATTGATAACATTGGCATTCGGATCAATACTCGCCAATGGAACACCGCGATCGACCGCTTCGCGCACCAAACGATAATTATTGGATATGCCGCCAGCAAAATGATCACCCAATACGGCTTCAACATCCGCATGGCGAATACCATTATCAAATGCGCGTTTTTCGAAACGGTTGACGATCACGCTTGGTTTGATCTGCTTATTGGTGTTGGTCGAAATGGCTTGGATGAGACGCTGCGTATGGCGCAAGCATGGCACGGTCATTTCTGTCACAATATAGAGTTTGTTAGATCCGAGCAGCACAGTTTCAGTCCAAGGGAACCAAATGCGCGGCATGTCAATAACGACATTGTCAAAGTAGGCTGAGACCAAGTCCAACATGCGCACCACAACGTCGGCGTTGAATGTCCGCATTTCTGTTGGCTGAACGGGCGCCGCTAAGACGCACAATCCGCTTTCGTGTTTGGACAGCATAACATCTAAAAGATGGCGATCGAGGCGTTCCGGTTGATTTTCAATTTCACTCAAATCAAAGCGTGGCTCAAGGTCGAGATACTCAGCGCAAACGCCTTGTTGGAAGTTGAGATCTACCACGCAAGTGGACGTGCCGCGGCTATTGGAATTGTGCAACAGGAAAGCTGTTTCAATAGCCATCGTTGTTGTGCCAACGCCGCCTGCAGCCGGCATAAATGTATAGATCTGAGCTTCAGTCTGTTCGTGCTTTTGCGGACCTTTAATCGCGCGAATACACGAGCGCACGAGATCCGCTGTGGTGACCGGCTTAACAAGGAAGTCAGCAACTTGCATCTGCACCAACATGCGCACAGCGGCAGTATCAAAATCAGACGTTACGGCCACGACTGGAACGCGACCATCAAGTCGGCGCATCACGCGCTGCAAGCCTTCAAGTTCTTCAAGCTTTGCACTGTTAATTTCGATAACGGCAACAGCGCAATCTAGTTCCTGCAAATCTCCACGCAAATCCATTACACTCTTTGAGATTACGCGCAGTTCAATTTTCTCAGACGCGGCAAAGGCGGCGCGTGTTTCTTGGACAAACACGTCATCTGTCGAAACAATCGCAATTCTTTTGGTGCTGTTATCGCTCATGGTTTTACTCGATGCTCATGCGTTCTTTGATTATGGGTTTTTAGCCACTGGTGGCTTCACAGGTGTGCCGCCACCGCTGTCAACTTGGTCATTTGGGCGGGTATTGGGGACCAAGAGATCGGTGTCCTCGACGCCATTTGGCCATGGATCGATGATTTGCAACGCAGAATTACGCGCGATTGCATCACCGGCGCCAAGCGTCAGTCCATCCGTGCGCAATGTATCTTCGCGCGCGCAGGCTTGCAGTGTCAGCACAACGATCACACCAATAATGATTGAGGTGGGTTTCATGGCCATATCCTTACCTTGCATTCAATTCGAGGAAGTGACCCGCGCCTGGAACATTGGCCTTGCCCTGCCCGCGCTTGATATCTGACACTTTGATTTCATCAATGTTACCGGCGAAGAGTTCAACATTGCTCGGCGCGGTCGTGCTATCCAAGGGTGTTGCAATTTTCTTTGAAGGATCTATCGGGCGAACCAAATGCGGCGTCACAATGATCACCAAATCCGTTTCGCGCTTCTGATAGCTTTTGCTTGAAAACAATGAGCCAATGATTGGTGCTTTACCAATGCCAGGTGTGCGCTCAATGTTGACATCGTTGAAAGTTTGCAACAGGCCAGCGATCATAAAGCTCTGGCCGCTCTTAAGATCAACGGAGGTTTCAGCACGGCGCACAATAAACCCCGGGATGCTGATGTTGCCGATATTGTAGGAGTTTGACTTATCAATTGCCGAGACTTCAGGCGTAATATCAAGGCTGATCAAGCCATCCGCCAGTACAGTGGGCGTAAAATCAAGGCTTACGCCGTACTTCTTGAATTCAACAGTAACTTTGCCATTGTCACTTGAAACCGGAATTGGGAATTCGCCGCCGGCAAGAAAGCTGGCTTTTTGACCGGAACGAGCCACAAGATTGGGCTCAGCCAGACGCCGCGCCAATCCGCGTGTTTCAAGCGCATCGATTGTTGCGTCAATTGAAAGGCCAGCCATAAGCAATTGTCCAACCACCTGTCCGGTACCAGCTTTGGCTTGCTTGAAAATATCAGCACCTTCCGCAAACGCTGCAGTAGCGCCACCAATGCCTTGGACAAAATTAACGCCACCTTTAATGCCAAGGTTTGTCACGGTCTGACGATTCATCTCGATGAAGCGGACATCAAGCTGCACTTGCTGCGATGAAGTAACGTTCACAGAATCAATAACTTCATTGCCTTCATTGAATTGCTTGGCAATAGATTTAGCTTTTTCCGCCGACACCTTGTCATTCGCCGCGCCAGACAAGATGACCTGGCCGTTGGCCGAAGTGGCCTTAATGTTTGAATCGGGAATGTTTTGTTTCAATGCATTATTGAGCTGCTGGGTATCATAAGTCACTTCAATATCGACTGAGCCAATCAGCTTTTTATTCTCATCAAACATTGCAATGCCGGTGGTGCCAAGCTTATGGCCGAGAACGTAGAATGACTGATCAGTCAGTGGCGTAATGTTGGCAACTTCTGGATCGCCCACCACAAGCTCGGAGAATCCTTGGGTCACTCGAATGGTTTTCGGCTTGCCTTTGGCAATTTTGACGGTTTTTCCAACGGAGCCTGCATTAATGGTAATCACACCATCGTCGGCCATTGAGGGCGTTGCCCCGAGGCCAATCGCACCAGCACAAGCAACAGTTAACGCAAGACT
>JBGTAU010000186.1:0-2633 GCA_041749675.1 Rhizobiaceae bacterium
CACAGCTGAAGTCGCTTCATTTAAGACCAACACAGTTGGTCCCTCTTGTTGTAGAGATGATCCAAAAAACCTGCGATAGTGCAAGGTAAGGACCAATGCTCCACTTTCATTTCGAGATATTGTAACGGTGCGCAATCCACGGTCATCGAGGCCAAGACTTGCTGTTGTTACCAGTTGGACTTGCGATTGAGCTCCCTTCATCAAGGGCGCTAGTCCACCCTCAACAATCTCTACCGGTAAGGTTTCTGCCTGTTCGAGTATTTCCGAAACTTTGCGGACTGTGGACTCGAGCGCGGCACGCTCTGTCGCCTCGTCCGTGACCCTTATCAAGCTTCGAAACTGGCCGGCAATCGCTGACAATGACGCTATAAGGATTGAGACAAGGATCAACCCAACAAGCATTTCAACAAGCGAGAAACCTGCTTCGGGATCGGTGCTGCGCACGGTCATCGTTCAGCCTGCGATGTCAAAACTGTGCGCAAGCGATAAATCGGCGTCGCAGTTCTTGCAATAAAGATATCAAAAGTCACGAGATTCAATGCGTCCTGCCCGGCCGGTTGATTGTCATGAATTGGCTGGATATGCGCCTGCCATTCCAGCCCAGTTTCGGTATCAACGCCGGTTAGAGCACCATCAGATGATGCGGCCTGTGTCTGCGCTAAGAGTTTTTCACTGAGAAGCATCGCTGATTGAAGGCGCGCGCTTCCAGACATTTGCAAAATGCCTGTCGATATAGTCTTCGAGAAAACGATCATTGCACTTGCCAAAACCATGAGCGCTACGAGAGTTTCCAGCAGTGTGAATCCTTCAACACCATCGCCGACATATGCGCGTCTCAACTTTCAGCTCCGCTGATCTTGACCGCGCCAGTTACCCAATTGATGCGGACTGTTCTGACCTGTCCTGAGGGACCTTGTAATGTGATTTCGCCGCCGCTGGATGTACCGTCTGGAAGCAACCAAATCGCACCCCGCGCGTCGTGCAGGATCAATTCGGCACCTGTTTGCAACGAAAGCTTGAATTGTTCTGGTAGCTTTATCTTTTTCTCGTCGATCGTTATTTCGCGGCTTTTTACATCGACCCAGATTGGAAAGGCGGTCGCTTTGGAAACTGCTTTTGCTTCAAGCGCCACGATGGCAACACCTAATTCGCGGGCAATCTGAGCGACGCTGACGTGGCGCTGCTTTTTAGCGAAAGGATTGCCCGCAAACAATGCAATCGTAACGGCAGCGATCGTCATAGCGGCCAACATCTCCACTAATGAAAAGCCATCACTCTTGTCTGTTTTCATCGCACTGCCAGTTCGTTGACAGCGAGCAACGCAGACATAACCGAGACGATCAGTCCGCCAATAACGACACCCATAAAGATTGTTATCGCAGGCGTTAACACAGCCAAAAACTGGTTCACTCGTTTACGGCTAGTCTGCTCTAAAATGCTGGCGGCCTGTTGTGTTACCAACGGCAAACGCCTCGCTTCGTTTCCAACCGCGATGATAGACAAAGTGCGCCCGTCAAAAAGTCCGCTGTCTTGCAAGGCATCTGACAGTCGCTTGCCGCCCGACACGCTGTTGCGCACATTTCCCAGCTTTTCCTGCACGCTTGGTGTTGAACCACTAGAAGCGGCAAATGTCAGTGCTTGCGCCATCGGCACACCATTTTCCAGCAGCATCGAAAGGCATGAGAGATAGCGCGAGAGGTCTGCGGTTCGAACCAGCGTTCTGTAAAACGGCATGTGTTCTGAGAAGCCAACAAGCAATCTTAACGCTTGAGCGCGCAGCGAAGGCAAAAGGAATACAGAAGCTACTATCGCGACAATTAGAATCAAAATTGGTGCGGCAATGCTAATAATGTTCCTCAGGTCAACAAAAAACCGAATGGCGAAAGGTGCTTCCTTGCGTGAATTTTCAAACGCCGGTGCAATTGCCGGGACCAAAACAAACGTCACAACGGACAATGCTGCAAGCATCAGAATAATCAGAAAGAGCGGATAGGCCAGCGCATTGAGAAACGCCGCGCGATTTTTTGCGCGCTCAATCAATTGGGCTGCCAGCGCTGAAAATACCTTCGGCAAGTTGCCTGAGTTCTCGCCGCTCGAAATCATCGCCAACGCTTCCTGTGAAATCAGTCCTAATTGACCAAATGCTTCGGACGCAGTTTTTCCTGCAGCCATTTGCGACGAAATGATGACAGCGGCTTTTTGCTGGGCATCACTGCCACCAAACTTGCGCAGCGAGTCGAACGCTTGAGATACCGTCAACCCCGCGGTAGTTAGCATTGCAAGATCGTCGAACAATCGCGCAGGATCGATAGTGTTTGATTGCCAAAACCCAGAAATTTTGACGGGCTTAATCGCAGTTGATTTTGGCGCGATTGATTGCGTCAACTCGAAAACAGTTTTGCCCTCAGACCCCAGTTTACGCATCGCATCTTTTTCGTTGGCCTCCTCAATCACCCCGGTTTCGTGAGTGCCATTGCCGGATATTGCCCGATAATCAAACCTCATGTGCCGGAACTTTCTGTTGGCATACCAATACGAAGTGCTTCTTGCTGCGACGTCATTCCCGCTGCGACAAGACTGTGACCGCATGGTTTCCGTCACAGCGCAAGCACAGAAGAAGACGCCATTGATAT
>JBGTAU010000187.1:0-1755 GCA_041749675.1 Rhizobiaceae bacterium
GATGTTCGGCGCGCGGGTCGATTTTCATGTAATCCAGTAATTGATGAGCACGTTCCGCCGCCGATTCACGCGACAGGCCACGCAGCATTTGCGGGACCATGATGTTTTCAAGAGCAGAAAACTCAGGCAACAAATGGTGAAACTGATATACAAAGCCAATTTCAGAACGGCGAATTGCAGTGCGCGCATCATCGGAAAGACCTGATGAGGCTTGGCCATTGACCGTTACTTCACCGCTATCTGGATGTTCCAATAAACCTGCGGTGTGCAGCAAAGTCGATTTTCCAGAACCTGATGGCGCGACAAGGGCCACCATTTCGCCTTTGCGCAATTCAAAATGGGCATCATTCAATATGACCAATTCGCGTTCGCCTTGACCGTATTTCCGGCAGATTGAACTGAGGCGTAACACCACTTCGCCAGCCATTATTCGTACCTCAAGGCTTCGACAGGATCGAGCTTTGCAGCGCGCCAGGCTGGAAAGAGCGTGGCCACGAACGACAAAAACAGCGCCATCAAAACGACCGTGACAGTTTCGCTCACATCCATTTTTGCTGGAAGTTGGCTGAGGAAATAGAGTTCTGGATTAAATAGCGCCGTACCAGAAAGCCACGAGAAAAACTGGCGGATGCTTTCGACATTGAGGCAAATTAGAACGCCTAGGATCACTCCACTGATGGTCCCTGTTACGCCAATGGCTGAACCGGTCATTAAGAAAATACGCAAGATCATGCCGCGCGTGGCCCCCATGGTGCGCAGGATGGCGATGTCCCTGCCCTTGTCTTTGACGAGCATGATAAGGCCTGAAATGATGTTTAGCGCGGCGACCAAAACAATCAGCGTCAAAATCATGAACATGACATTGCGCTCCACTTCAAGCGCGGAAAAGAAAGTGGCGTTTCGCTCGCGCCAATCGGTGAGCAAGATTTGGCGATCCGCTGCAACCGCTTCGACTTCGGGTTTGATGTCGCCGACTTTATCAGGATCGTCGAGGATTAATTCGATGGATTGGACTTTACCGTCCGAATTGAAATAATTCTGCGCCTCAAGCAGCGGCATGAAGACGATGGAGCTGTCATACTCCGACATGCCGATTTCAAAGATAGCCACCACAGGATAGGACTTCACGCGCGGGGTGACGCCGAGCGGGGTGACATCGCCATCTGGCGAAATCAATGTCAGCAAATCGCCTAGGCCAAGCCCAAGATTGATGGCCATGCGCGAGCCGATGGCGACGCCGTCTTCTTTGCCAAAATTATCAAAACTGCCTTGCTTAACAGTCTGCGCTACCAGCTTGATTTTGCTAATGTCTTCTGCCTGAACGCCGCGCACGAGTGCGCCAGTGCCCGCACCAATTTTGCCAGATGCTAACGTCTGCCCTTCAACGATAGGCAGTGCATAAGTCACGCCTTCGATGCCTTCAAACTTTTTAGACAGGTCTGCAAAATCGTCGAGCGGGCGGTCCATCGGCTGAACAATCAAATGGCCATTGATACCCAAAATGCGTGTCAGCAACTCGGCGCGGAAGCCATTCATGACGGCCATGACCACTATCAAAGTGGCGACACCGAGCAAAATTCCGAGAAATGAGAAACCAGCTATGACAGAAATGAACGCCTCTTTGCGGCGCGAGCGCAAGTAGCGCCACGCCAACATGCGCTCGAAGGCGGAGAAAGGACCGCTGACTTTTGCTGATCGCTCTGCGGCTGTCTCAACCATCAACTGGCCGCGAACCGGTTGAGGAAGGCGTCGACG
>JBGTAU010000188.1:0-7196 GCA_041749675.1 Rhizobiaceae bacterium
TTAAAAGCACATACACGGGCTCAGCCTCGCGAGCAGCAAACACTTCGCCCAATTTCAGCGCCGCTGAAGCGTTAAATTGAGGGCTTGAGATGACCGTCTCTGCCGCTTCAATCACATCCATTCCGCCGCTGTCCCGCAGCATAATGGCTGTGCGCGGACTACCGCCTGATCGTGCAATCAGTGCATCAGTGATGTGTGTGACGCCGACATGCTCTAAGGCTTGGCGCATGTCCTCATGACACAGCGGATGAAATCGAACGGTCAAACACCGTGATTTAATAGTTGGCAGTAGCTTACCGGTGGATTGCGCAATGAGAATAAATACTGTGCGCGGTGTCGGTTCTTCGAGGTTCTTCAAAAGCGCATTGGCAGCATTGGCATTCATATCATTAACAGGGTCAACGATCACCACACGGTAGCCATTGCCTGCCACTGTATGGGATAAAAAATGCCCGATCTTGCGCGTTTCATCAATAGTCAATTGCGTTTTGTGTTTTCCTGTTTTCACATCTATCGGCCGCGTTAAGTGCAGCACCTGTGGATGCGCGCCCATAGCAATTTGACGGATTGTCGATTGCGTCGCAGCCCCATCAATGGACACCGGAGCAGTCGCAAAATGCGGGTGAGCGATTAAATGCCTTGCAAAAATAAATGCGAGCGAAGCTTTGCCAATGCCGGATGGCCCGTCAAACAAAAATGCGTGGTGCATTTTCCCTGAATTGTAGGCGGTCGCTAAAAATTTGGACTGAGTGTCATGGCCATACACCAATTCAGCCTGAGAGGGGGCCGCGTAGCCATCTAGCCTGTCGTGACTTTCCTGCACATCGTAATCACTCATATCGTTTGTCCCAATGCCAAACGCTTAAATACAATATTTCGAATTTCTTGAGCGATGATAACAGCGTCATTCGCAGCATCGATCACCGCACATCGCGAGGGCACAGCCTTAGCAATAGCAAGAAATCCCTCACGGCGTTTTTGATGCATTGCTACAGTTTCCTTTTCAAACCGATCAGCGGGACCAGCTCGTCGCGCAGCAGCGCGTTGCAAACCGAGTGTCGGATCAATATCAAGAATGATCGTTAAATCCGGCATCATTCCATTGATCGCAACACGTTCCAAATTGGATACAAAATTTGTATCCAATCCACCGCTCATTCCTTGGTAGACACGTGTTGAATCCATAAAACGATCACAAAGGACTATTTGACCAGCCAATACCGCGGGTCGAATGATTTGCTCAACATGATCATTGCGAGCGGCAGCGAATAACATCGCTTCAACTTCAGTCCCGAACTGCTCTGCCGCGCCAGATAAAATAACATGTCGAACAGCCTCAGCGCCAGCCGAGCCTCCCGGCTCACGGGTGACCAACACGGACAAGCCGCACTCTTTCAAGGCCTCTGCAAGGTGCAAAATCTGCGTAGACTTACCTGCACCCTCCCCGCCCTCAAAGGTAATGAAATAGCCTGACACGAAAGATTCTACCCTGTTTAAAAAGCACGAATATGCAGCGCGCCGCTGTGCCTTAACAAGGAACTCTAGCGATCGAAAGTGATTTTACAATTTGCGAAGCCAACCTGTAGCCAATTCGCCAAGGGCACCCAAAGCGCGCTGTGATAATGTACCGACTGCCACATCTTCAAGTGCAAATACCGGGGTCTCTTGCAACACAGTGTCATCATTCAAAACCTTGAAAACGCCAATTTGTTGGCCCTTCTCAACCGGCGCTACAATCGGGCCATTGTAAACCACCCGCGCTTTTAGGCGATCCTTGTTTGCGGTCTGGATCAAAACCGACAGCGCACCCTTGGCTCCAACATTGACACCACCTGACGCACCACCGTAAACGCTCGCCTGCCCTACGCTTTCGTTTTCGCCATAAAGCGGAATGGTCGAAAACGCCGTGGCGCCCCAGTCCAACATTTTGCGCGATTCTTCGGCGCGCGCGCGTTCGTTTTCGAGCCCACTCATTGCCAAAAATACCCGGCGGCCCCCACGATCTACTGAGCCAACGATCGCGTATCCAGATTCTTCAGTAAAACCCGTTTTCATACCATCTGCCCCAATATCCATGGACAGCAACGGATTACGATTGCGTTGGGTAATTTTATTCCACGTAAAATCTCGCTCTGAATAATATTTGTACTGCTCCGGATAATTAGTCCAAATATATTTCGCCAATAGTGCCAATTCTCGCACCGTCACCTTTTGTTCAGGATGAGGCAAACCGGTGGCTGTCTTGAATATTGATTTTGTAAGTCCGATGTCCCGCGCGCGCTGCGTCATCATGTTCGCAAAGCTTGCTTCCGTACCAGCAAAGCCTTCTGCGATCGTAATACTCGCGTCATTCGCCGATTGAATAACAACCGCTCTAATCAAATCTTCAAGTCGAATTACACTGTCCAACTTGGCGAACATAGTTGATCCACCGGACGATGCACCCCCGGTTCGCCATGCGTTTTCGCTCACAGTAAAAGTGTCTTCGAGAGTGCGCGAACCTGACTTGATGGCGGCAAACACCACCTCCATAGTCATAAGTTTTGCCAGTGAGGCCGGCGGAATTAAAGTGTCCGCATCTTTCTCGAATAAAACCGTTCCGGATGCTGCGTCAATCATAAAGGCTTGTTTGGCTTTGGTTTCAAACACTTGCGCATATGCTGCACTCATCATGCTACACAATAATATTGCAACAAATGTCAGTATGAGCCTGTGCATCGCATCTCGCCAAGTTGCTGGAATTTTGAAAATTGCAGCTTGAGTTCAATTTGCCTTATACAAGCAACAGCCGTCTACTGGCGAATGATAAATGCGTCTTCAAAGCCTTTTTTCCATAAAGTACGCAGTAAATTATCCATCGATATGCCGTTGACTGGCTGCCCATAAACCTCAACACGCGCACCGCCTGTCGCCTCAAATGTCACTTGCGCCAAATCACGCAACTGCTGCTCAAGTAACATACCTTTCGATAGCGTATATGACCCTAGCAATATACGTTCATGAATAGGCCCATTTTTCCACGCAAGGGACGTATCTTTTGTAATTTCAAGAGCGTCAAAAGCATTTTTACGCTCACCCCCGTGGATATCAGGCGCATATCCATTCAGCAGCCCATCGCCATCACAAGGTTCAAGCGAAACACATGCATCAGGTCGATTGATCAACACTGGAGCTGTCGTCGGCAATGATCCGCGTATCGTCGTATCTTCTAATGTAACGCCTTCACCGGCATCCGTTTGATCCGGCGCTTGAATAAAGGTGGTCACCGCAGGCTGAGCAGTAGCTGTCGGTGCAAAAGCTGCACTGGCAACAACAGGCGTCATTGGTGCATCATTCATGGCAACCATCACGCCACCAGCCGCATTAACAGGTGTATCGGAACCGACCTCACGATAGGATGCCAAAAGATATTCATCATCCTGACCATGCACAGGAGCACGACCAATATATTCGAGCTTCACTTGAGCTGTGCCAGAATGCGTATAGTCCAGTAATTGCGCCGCACGTTTTGACAAATCAACAAGCCGGTCGCTCGCATATGGACCGCGATCATTCACGCGCACAATAACAGACTTGCCATTTTTGACATTCGTTACCCGCGCATAGCTAGGCAACGGCATCGTCGTATGGGCCGCCGTCAAATTGTTCATGTCGTAAATTTCGCCATTGGCAGTCAGGCGGCCATGGAATGCATCACCATACCAAGAAGCTGTGCCATTGGCGACGTAGTTCGAATCTTCACGTGGATGATACCATCTTCCGCGCACTTTATAGGGCTTGCCAACCATATCGCGTCCGCCGCCACGTGGGAGTCGTTTCATTTGGCTGCCGGGTACAGACGCCATCGCGACGTTGACCACCCGCGGGCTGGCTTTTAAGCCAACCAGGCTTTCTGCGAAATATTCTGTCGATTTGCTTTTTTTTACTTGCGTCACTTTAGGCGTGTTCGCAGCACAAGACGTCAATGCCAAGCAGGCTGCACTCAAAACCAATGCACGGCCCAATACGCGGCCAACGCTAAATGCGGACAAATAAGACTTACTAGACTTCATGAGCCGCCTACCCCAAAAGCAACCACAAGCGCCTGCCAAATCGCAGCCACCCCACTGCAACAATAATAGCGCAGCAATCTTTAGCTTTGGATTAAAAAATTGTGGCAGCAGCAAGTCAAAAATAAGATGAGCTGTGAATTAGCCGGAAATAATGGCTTTTCCAGAGAACCCATCGTCTCTTGTCCACTCAAGCCTGTTCTTTCCAACTGATTTCAGCATGAAGCAATAAGTTTTTCCCTTGTACCAAGTCGGAAATTTTTGGCACAAACTATCGTTTTCCACCCACCATTTGCCCGTTTCCGTGGGATTAAAATATTTAGCCAGCCCCACTGCGCTCCCATCTCCAGAAACAGCGCCATCAGACTTATAAACAAGTGGAAACTTGAAACCCATAGCGATCAAAGTAACGGACTTGCCACCAATAACCTCAGGGATTTGCGGCCCTTGTAGCTCTTGAGCGGGTGACATTGTCGACCAAGTCAACACTGCGATAATTAACCCAAGTCGAAACCACATTTTGAAAGTCTCCGTTTGAAGTCCAATACGTCAGCAACCGCAAACCGGTTCAACAAAATTTAGAAAAATATGAATATGGCGGAAGGGGTGGGATTCGAACCCACGGTACGGTTCCCCGCACGGCAGTTTTCAAGACTGCAGCCTTAAACCACTCGGCCACCCTTCCTAAGGAGCGCCTTATGACCGCAAAACGCTCTGGGTTCAAGTCTGATTATGCATCAGTCTCAGAACAAATTTTCTACAAAAATTCCGCCTTTACCAGATAGTCAATTTTAGACGCATCCTTTAAACTGAAAGCCAGATCAGATTGGGAGTCGATATTTTGAAATCACGTGCCGCCGTCGCTTGGGAAGCCAACAAGCCTTTAACCATCGAAACCATCGACATTGGCGGCCCAAAGCCCGGCGAAGTGTTGGTCGAAAACATGGCCACCGGCGTTTGCCACACCGATGCTTACACGCTGTCCGGCCTCGATTCGGAGGGCAAGTTCCCTGCCATTCTGGGCCATGAAGGCGCAGGCATTGTCCGCGAAGTGGGCAAGGGCGTCACATCTGTGAAACCTGGCGATCATGTGATACCGCTCTATACGCCCGAATGCCGTTCGTGCAAAACCTGCCTGTCCCAACGCTCAAACTTGTGCACTTCCATCCGCGCTACCCAAGGCCAAGGCCTGATGCCAGACAACACCTCGCGCTTCTCGTGCGAGGGCGGCGAAGTGTTCCATTACATGGGCTGCTCCACCTTCTCTAACTTCACTGTACTGCCAGAAATCGCACTGGCAAAAGTGCGTGAGGACGCACCATTTGAGAAAATTTGCTACATCGGTTGCGGCGTCACCACTGGCATTGGTGCTGTCATCTACACCGCCAAAGTCCGCCCAATGTCCAACGTCGTGGTGTTCGGCCTCGGCGGCATTGGCCTCAATGTTTTGCAAGCGGCGCGCATGGTCGGGGCTGACAAAATCATCGGCGTTGATCTCAACCCAGCCAAAGTTGAAATGGCCAAGAAATTTGGCATGACCCATTTCATCAATCCAGATGTGGTTGGCCGAGATAAAGTCGTCTCTGCCATCCAAGACCTAACAGACGGCGGTGCAGATTATTCGTTTGAATGTATCGGCAATATCCACACCATGCGCCAAGCCTTGGAGTGCACCCATCGCGGCTGGGGCGAATCGATCATCATCGGCGTTGCGCCATCCGGCACTGAAATCTCCACCCGCCCCTTCCAGCTGGTCACGGGCCGCACATGGAAAGGCTCAGCCTTCGGCGGCGCGCGCGGGCGCACCGATGTGCCCAAGATTGTCGATTGGTACATGGACGGCAAAATCAATATCGATGATTTGATCACCCACGTTATGCCACTCAATGAAATCAACACCGCGTTTGATTTGATGCACGAAGGCAAGTCCATTCGCTCGGTCGTCACCTTCTAAAGTGACTTCCATTAAAGCCACTAGCTCAAATCTGCTGGGCATCTCTTACATGGTGCTCAGCGCTGGCTGCTTCGTGCTCAATGATAGCATGATGAAAATGGTCATCGCCGATATGCCAACATTCGAAGTGTTGTTCGTTCGCAGCATTTTCGCCAGTATTTGGCTGATCGGATTGCTTATCGTCACAGGCACTCAGCGTGACCTACCGTCCGCGCTCAATAAATTCGTGCTGCTACGCGGCATCACCGAAATCGGCTCGGTGCTCACATTCGTCGTCGCGCTCACTCATGCTGCGCAAGCGGACATTATGGCGATTTATCAAACCACGCCGCTCTTAATCATCATCGCTATGAGGCTGTTTTACGGTGAGGCACTCGGAAAATTGCGCCTAGTTCTGGTGCTCATCGGTTTTGCCAGTGCGCTTCTAGTCGCTCAGCCCGGCAGTAGCGACACCTCGCCCTACGTGCTGCTCGCATTTCTCACCGCGCTCTTCTCAGCCATCCGCGATCTTTTCGGACGCCGCATTCCGGCCAGCATTCCAGTCCTCATCTCCACCTTTGCCACGACGGTTCTCGTCATGCTCTCGGCCTTCATTGCCAATCAACTGTTTGAAACATGGATCACGCCAAGCTCAAGCCAACTGATGATCCTGTGTGGCGCCGCGTTTCTGGTCAATCTCGGCCACGTTTTCACTTTCCAAGCCTTCAAAAAAGCTGACGCCCAGGCCGTAGCCCCCTTTTACTATGCGTTCATGGTCTGGGGCATCATCATGGGCTACATATTTTTCCGCAATATCCCAAATACATTAGCAATTATCGGTATGTTCTTGATTTTACTCAGCGGCCTGGCCATCGTCTTCTTAGATAAACGCAGCGAACCCATCGAACCAGGCATCTAAAGTGTCAGACCTATCCTTCAAATTCACCGCTCCACTTTGGCTCTGGTCCGGCAAAGGCGCGTGGCATTTTGTGACGGTGCCGCGAGAGATCTCGGGACAAATCAAAATGCTGACGGAGCGGCGTGGTTTTGGGTCTGTGCGGGTATTGGCGTCAATAAACGGCCATTCTTGGAAGACGTCGGTGTTTCCAGACGGGAAGTCTGGCTGTTACTTTTTGCCCGTGAAGGCCGACATCAGAAATCGATGCCACATTTCACATCGAAATGCTACGACTGTCACACGTAATATGGATATT
>JBGTAU010000189.1:0-5033 GCA_041749675.1 Rhizobiaceae bacterium
AACACATGGCGATAAACCTCGTGCGCAACCCAAAAGACCGACACAGCCTCAAAGTTCGGCGAAAACTCGCAAACCTGAACCCAGATTACCTCGAAACCCTCATACGTCAAAAAACGCCGTTAACCTGAAGCGATTCCCCTGGACTTTTCATCAGCCTCGCTTGCGACGCGAAGTCTACGGCGAGTTGGTGCAGATCGACGGCTCGGAGCACCGCTGGTTTGAGGACCGGAACGATCCCTGCTCTCTACTCGTCTTCATCTACGATGCGACGTGCAAGCTGATGCAGCTTCGTTTCGTGCGCTCGGAAAGTGCCTGCACCCATTTTGAAGCTCTCGAGCTTTATCTGAAAGATCACGGTGCTCCTGTCGCATTTTATCCCGACAAGCATTCTGTCTTTCGGGTGGCGAGGAAGGACGCCAAAGGTGGTCAGGGTATGACGCAGTTCGGGCGTGCGCTTTGCGATCTCAATATGTACGGTGGCGGCCACAGAGCTATGACAAATTTGCCTCACCTGGGCGTCGAAAATGGTTGCGAACCCGAAGCTCCTCGCATAAGCAATGCCGCCATGAAAACCGATGCTTCCAATGCCGCGCTCCGGCGCACAGTAACGCGATTGTCGATGCCGGAACGTGCACTGTGAGTGCGATTGACGGGTCCACCAGTTCGTCAGCGTACAAATCTGTTTAGGACGACCAGTCATATTGCGTTCAGCACGCGCTTCTCTATATCTTCTTTTCTTTCGCTATAGCGGTCTGTGAGATAGTTAGACACTCCTCGAGTCATAAGGGTGAACTTCACCAACTCCTCCATCACATCCACAATCCGTTCGTAGTAGGAGGACGGCAGCATTCTGCCTTCTGAATTGAACTGTTCAAATGCCTTAGCAACAGATGACTGGTTTGGAATAGTTATCATGCGCATCCATCGGCCAAGAATGCGAAGTTGGTTGACCGCATTAAATGATTGCGAGCCACCGCTCACCTGCATGACCGCAAGCGTCTTCCCTTGTGTGGGGCGCACGGCACCAATCGAAAGCGGTATCCAATCGATTTGCGCTTTCATAATCCCTGTCATTGCGCCATGGCGCTCAGGGCTGCACCAGACTTGGCCTTCCGACCATGCAGACCGTTCCCGCAACTCGACCACTTTTGGATGATCAGGCGCTGCGTCATCGGGCAATGGGAGGCCGCTCGGATTGAAGACGCGGGTCTCGGCACCGAAAGCTTCGAGAAGTCGCGCGGCTTCCATTGTGACCATCCGGCTGTAGGACCGAGCCCGGACAGATCCGTAGAGCAACAGAATGCGCGGCGGATGCGTGAGGTTCGTCTTGTGCATTTCGGTCAAGTTAGGGATCGCAAATGACGCTGGTTCGATATTGGGCAGATCGTTGAGATCAAGCATTCTGAGCATTGGCCTTTACAATCTCGCCGTCTTCTTTTGTAAAATTCCCAATATCTGAGTTTGGCAATATCTCAAGAACCGCCTCTGAGGGTCGGCAAAGCCTCACGCCAAAGGGCGTAACAACGATGGGCCGATTGATAAGAATTGGGTGCTGCATCATGAAACCAATCAGCTCATCATCGCGCAATTCGGGATCGGACAATCCAAGTTCGGTAAATGGCGTTCCCTTTTCACGAAGTAATTCGCGCGGAGGCATGTTCATTGCGGCCAGCAATTCGACGAGCTTTTCACGCGTTGGCGGTGTCTTCAAATATTCAATGACGACTGGCTCCTCACCGGATTGCCGGATCATGGCAAGCGTGTTGCGAGAAGTTCCGCAATCGGGATTGTGATAGATGGTAATTGTCATCGGGTTTTCCTTATCAGGATTGCTTGGCGTCTGAGAGAAGCCAAGAGGCAAAGGCCGCTGCAAGCAAAGCACCGGTGATCTGAGCCGCGATGAAGCCCGGCAGATCGAGAGGCCTTATGCCCGCAAACGTGTTGGTAAGGGATCGTGCAATGGCCACAGCCGGATTTGCAAACGAAGTCGAGGCGGTGAACCAATAGGCGGCTGTGATGTAGAGCCCGACCAGAGAGGGGATTGCATCGGCTTTGAAGCGCAGCCCCGCAAGGATAGTAAGGATCAATCCAAAAGTGGCGACCCCTTCCGCTATCCACTGGCCTTGACCGGTTCTGACTGTCTCTGACACCTGCCAAATTGGCAATTCAAACATCGTGTGTGCGATCAATGAACCGGCAATGCCACCAATGATTTGAGCGACGCCATAACCGAGTGCAGCACTCACTCCAATCTCACGTCGCAGCACAAATACCAACGTGACTGCCGGATTGAAATGCGCTCCCGAAATCGGCCCGAGTATCGTAATCAGCACCACTAGAACCGCCCCAGTCGGAATCGTATTGCCCAATAGCGACAGCGCTACATCATCGGTCAAACGATCTGCCATGATGCCAGAACCAACGACTGTCGCGACGAGAAATGCTGTGCCAAGCGTTTCCGCCGCAAGTTGGCGGGAAAGACTAAACATATGGTCCTATCCTGCCTTCGGCGCGTTTCGACCGATGTCGTCTAGGTGCTTTTGCAAAGACAATTTGTCGAGTGAGTGAATTGGCAGGCTGATAAAGATCGAAATGCGGTTGTTGAGCATTCGATAGGTGTCAGCAAAAGCAAGACGTTTTTCTGCTTCCAACCCTTCTATTTCTGCCGGATCGGGCAGGCCCCAATGCGCGGACATGGGTTGACCAGGCCAAACAGGGCATGACTCATTGGCAGCGTTGTCGCAGACTGTGAAGACGAAGTTCATGACCGGTGCGCCGGGGACTGCAAACTCATCCCAGTCCTTTGAGCGGGCAAACGAGGTGTCATGGTTCAGATGTTTCAAAAGATCCAAAGCGTAAGGGTGAACCGTTCCTTTGGGATGCGATCCGGCCGAAAATGCCTTGAACTTATCGCCACCTATCCGGTTAAGAATAGCCTCGGCAATGATTGAGCGGGCAGAATTTCCTGTACAAAGGAACAGGACATTATAGACGGGTTCACTCATAATTTTCTCCCTAACAATTGCATGTGATTGCTTGAATGACCGGCTGACAGAGTTCAGGGGTGCCGTTGCAGCAATCTTCCATCAGGTAAGCCAGAAGATCGCGGAAGCCCGTCATGTCAGCGCTATAGCGGATTGTCCGTCCATCGCGGTCGGCGCGTATTAGGTCCGCTTGAACAAGGATCTTGAGATGGGCTGACAGGGTGTTCTGAACAATACCAAGTCGATTTGCGATTTCACCGACTGCAATCCCCTGCGGTCCGCAACGAACGAGCAACCGGAAAACTTCCAACCGAGTGTCTTGACCGAGCGCTGCGAGAGCGGAGAGAGCCGATGACTTGTCCATATATCCATAAATCCAGATTTATGAGCTATATGCAGAAGTTCCATGACAGTTTCAAGACAATTGGGACCGGCACAAAAAATAGACATCACACCTTAATTGGACCCGACCAGTTCGACAGATGATCGTCTATTTGTGGTCGCTCCTTGGGCAATGGTGCAGAATCAGTCGTGCCAATTGCGAGAAAACCGACAAGAAACTCATTGTCGCCAAGCACAAACGCTTGGCGAATTGCATTGGATCTCACCTTGTTTCCGCTGACAATCATAGCGCGAAAGCCAAGAGCTTCTGAGGCGAGAAGCATATTTTGTATCGATGCGCCAACCGAAATCCATTGCTCACTAACCGGTACGACGGCATGGTTGTCATTCAGGCGCGCAATGATCGCAATCAAGCAAGGCGCATGATGAGCCTTTTCGGACTCTCGAAGTTCGGCTTCGACATTTATGTTGGCATTCGATTCGCGCGCGGAATTGGCAAAAACTGTTGCCAATGCTTTGCGGGCGCTATCTTGAACGTGAACGAACCTCGTTGGTCGAAGAAGGCCGTGGTCAGCCGCTGCGAGCGCTGCCTGAACCAGCAATTGTATCTCGTCATGATTAGGACCGGGTGAGGTTAGTCGGCGGGGCGCTACGGACCTGCGCATCAAAATCGTATTTATGATGGAGTGTTTCTCGACCATCCCTATTGGTCGATCAATTGAAGCCAAAAGGCTCAAAGCAAATGGGCATGCCTTTATTGATAACTGTCGCATCAGGAGGCAGATTCGCGATCCCGTCTGCCATTGCGATAGCCGAAAGACTTGCGGAAGAGCCTCGCCCCAGCATTTCCAGCACAGGTCGCCCCAATTCGTCCCGCCCTATTTTCCGGACAGGCACGAACTCAGTTCGCCCCAACTTTTTTAGATATTCAAATCCAGCTACCGCAGGGAACCACTCCCCGTCGGAACTGTTTAGCCCTGCCATCTTCCTGAGCGAAGGAAGAGCAATTTTCAGAAACGTCACAAGCGCCGCATTTGGGTTTCCGGGAAGGCCGGCGAAAAACATTGAGCCCACAAGCCCAATCTTTAGCGGCTTTCCGGGACGCATTGCCACTTTCAAAACATCAAGTTGAGCGCCGTGTTCGTCTAGGGCCGAAACAATGTGATCTTCCTCCCCGCCCGAGACCCCACCTGTCGAAATAAGAATATCGCAATGTCTTGTAGCGGCGCCAATGGCTTCGACGACCGCGTGGTGGCGATCAGGGACAATCCCGAAGTCGACGATTTCAACCCATTTGTGCAATGACAAAAGGGATCGAAGCATGACGCGATTCGAATTGAAAATCTGACCATGCGATAGCGTTTCACCAAGATCTTTGAGTTCCGTACCGGTTGAAATCAAACCAACACGGACTTTGCGCAATACCTCGACTGTCGTCGTGCCCATGCCGGCCAAAAGGGCCAGCTTGTTTGATGAAAGGAGGTCTCCCCCGTCCAAGATGGGAGCGCCAATGATAACATCTTCACCAGCGCTTCTGATGTTTTCTCCTTTTTGAGGGCGGATACGAATTGTCACGCGATCCCCCGAACGCTCGCAATGCTCCTGCATTATCACGGCGTCGAAACCCGTTGGAACCGGAGCTCCGGTGAAAATACGAATGGCGGAACCTTGTTGGAAATCGATGTTGTTATAATCGCCAGCCGCAAC
>JBGTAU010000190.1:0-3119 GCA_041749675.1 Rhizobiaceae bacterium
GGTTGCGTCATTTGGCAAACCTTGGTGCAGTGCGCGCCTTTGGCGCTGGCTTTCCGTTTGGCACGATGCTCATCAATATTGTGGGCTCGTTGGTGATGGGGATTTTTATGGAATTATTGATGCGCCGATTTGGCTCATCAAATGAATTGCGACTTTTCATTGCCACCGGCATTCTGGGTGGCTTCACGACTTTTTCCGCTTTCTCGCTGGATTTTGTCCACCTATGGCAACGTAGTGATACAATTCCTGCACTCGGATACGCGATCGGCTCGGTAGTCCTTTCGATATTTGCGTTGTTCGTCGGGCTGATGCTTGGCCGAATTTTCGGTTGAGCTGCATAGGAAATTGGTATGGCTACTGTTGAACAAATTACGGTTTCTGACGACGAAAATGCTATGCGTGTCGATCGTTGGTTCAAGGTGCATTATCCCGGCCTTGGGTTTGGGCCTTTGCAAAAATTGCTACGTTCTGGGCAAGTGCGTGTTGACGGCGGGCGTGTGAAGTCTGAGTCACGGCTTGTTGCTGGCCAAATTGTGCGCGTTCCACCGATGGCAGTTGATCAAGCGCCAGCTAAGGGCGCGCCGCTGACTGGAAAAACTATTCGCGGGCAAGAGGATGGCGACGTCCTTAAGCAGATGCTGCTTTACGAGGATGAGAAAGTTCTCGTCTTCAATAAGCCGGCGGGACTGGCAGTCCAAGGTGGCTCCGGCGTCAATCGTAACGTCGATGACATGCTAGAAGCGTGGCGCAACAAAAAGGGCGAGAAGCCGCGTCTTGTTCATCGGCTTGATCGCGATACCGCGGGCTGTCTGGTGATAGCGCGAACACGCGGCGCTGCACAGCATTTGACCAAAATGTTTCGGGAGCGTGAGACTGGTAAAACTTATTGGGCTTTGGTTAAAGGTGCACCGCGTCAGCGCGAAGGCAAAATTTCATCGTGGTTAGTTAAAGAGCAAACGCCTGATGGTGACCGGATGCGTGTTGCCGAACATGGCGAGCGCGGTGCGGATCATGCAGTCTCGCATTATCGGGTAATTGAGAATGTCGGGCAGCGTGTGACATGGATGGAGCTTACACCGCATACAGGCCGTACCCATCAATTGCGTGTGCATATGCTTCAATTGGCTTGCCCTATTATTGGTGATCCCAAATACTTTGAGCATGATACCAACTGGGACTTCCCAGGAGGCATGCAAAACAAACTGCATCTTTTGGCGCGGCGTATCGTTATTCCCCATCCGACTGGCGGGATGATTGATGTGACCGCACCGTTGCCACCACACATGGTTCAATCTTGGAATCTTCTTGGTCTTGAAGAAGAAAGCGCCAATTGATGAGCGACGTTGCGGGCGCTCAAGTGCGTAAGTTGGACGGATCCTCTGTGGTCATTATGCTGTTTTTGACGCTCGTCTGGGGATTGAATACCGTTGTCGGCAAGATTGCCATGAGCGGCGTTGATCCGATGTTTCTATCATTTTTACGAGCAGTCATTGCGGCGCTTGCGTTATATTTGTGGTGCCGCTACCGAGGTATTGCGATTTTCACAGCAGACGGATCGCTTATCAGCGGTACACTCGTCGGTATTTTGTTCGGTATTGAATTTGCATTTATTTATCTTGGGCTTGACTTAACAAGTGCATCGCGGGCCAATTTGATGGTCAATACGATGCCGCTTTTTACGCTGCTTGGTGCACATTTTCTCTTGGGTGAGCAGGCGACGCCGGTAAAGATTGCAGGAACTTTGCTATCATTTATCGGTGTTGCGGTCGTATTTTTTGATGATCTAAGTCTGCCGTCCCCTGAAGCAATTTATGGAGATATTTTGTGTATTGGTGGCGGTGCCGCCTGGGCGGCGACGGCGTTGCTCATTCGGCGAACCAAAGTGGGCCAAGTGGCCCCTGAGAAAATATTGTTTTATCAACTTGGCGGAGCAGCCTTGGTTGCGCTACCATTTTTACCGTTTTCAGATGGCTTAATTCGAGCGATGAATTGGCAAGTTGTTGCCGCAATTTTGTTTCAATCCCTATTCGTTGTGGCGCTTACCTATTCGATTTGGTTTTGGATGATGTCAAAATATCCACTGACCGGGCTATCAGCATTTATGTTTTTAACGCCGGTGTTTGGCGTGCTGTTTAGCGGTAGTATGCTGAACGAGCCTTTGACGGCTGGGCTGTTGGGTGGTTTGGGTCTCATTGTAGTTGGCTTGATGCTGGTCAATGGGAATTTTAGCTGGAAGCGCACATGACGAAAAAACTTTTTTTGTTCGACTGTGATGGAACAATTTTAGACAGCGTAGGGATTATCCACGATTCAATGGTTCGCACGTTCGCCGAAGCTGGCTATGTGGTGCCAACGGAATATCAGACGCGCTCCATCATTGGGTTAACATTAGATATTGCTATTGCGCACCTGCTCGACCGAACCGTGGATGCAGAAGTTGAAACGATGACGGCGCGCTATAAACAGCATTTTCACAAGCTGTATAATAGACCCGATTTTTCCCAATCCTTGTTTGAAGGCATGGCAGAGTTGATCGGGCATTACGCGCGTCATGATAAATCAACACTCGGCGTTGTAACTGGAAAATCACAGCGCGGAATGGACATGTTTTTTGATAAGCATGGGTTTCGTGAAGATTTCAAGGTTGTTCGAACTGCCGATGATTGTGCATCAAAACCACACCCAGATATGGTTTTAGAATGCTGTGCTGAGATCGGGATCGTTCCGACCGAGACGGTTGTCATTGGCGATTCAGTGTTCGACATGAAAATGGCAAAAGCTGCAGGGGCTCAGGCAATCGGGGTGGCTTGGGGATATAATGAAGTGCCGCTTTTGCGTGCGGCGGGCGCAGATTATATAGCCGCCAATTCTCATGAATTGAACTTACTTTTGGAGCAGTCCCTTGCGTGAAATTTTGAGCGATCCTGAAAAGATAGAATTTTATTCTGATCCCAACCCCATGAAGCGCGCGCAAAAGCAGATGCTGACGCCGCTGGTGAAGCGGTTTTATAAATTAGTTTCGGTGGAAGAGCAGGGCGGGCTGCATGTGGTTTTGCTCGATGGCAAACCGGTGAAAACACCTGCGCGCAAGGATCTGGCTTTTCCAACGGCCAGCGCCG
>JBGTAU010000191.1:0-1913 GCA_041749675.1 Rhizobiaceae bacterium
CCGATTTTGCTGATTGTTCAGCCAATGTAAATTCACTGTCTGTTTTCGCACGCGCCCAGCCTTGCTCGACAAGCCATGCAGCGGGGTCACGGCCTTGGAGCAGGCATTCGGCCACGAACGATTGTTGTGGCGGGACATCAGGCAAATGGCAATTTAATGCTCTACCCATAACGTGGTTGCGAAATGCTGTTCGGGCGACTTTGCCGCACGGCCATGCCGAGCCTGCTGCTGTTGTGCAATACTCGTTCTCAGCAACGATATCGATGCCCGGCAGAACAAGCGCCACGCCGTTGATTTCAAACACGCCAGCTGATGTGATGACCGTGTTGTAAACCAAACGCCACCGCTTGAATGAATTCACTTCTATTGCTTTCGGTGACTCGGGCAACTGGGGCGGCGTCGGCTGAGGGAGAGGCTCGATACGCTCTAACTGAGTATCGGGTGTGACGGGCGTTGCAATCAAGCCACCACCGACACTGCGAGCCGAGGTCTGGTTGGGATCAGGTTCACCTGTTTCATCCGAGGGTTTTGATGAATTTTGATCGGCTTCAGTGATTTCACCGTCTGATGGAAGGTCGCCTTCGTGCGGGACTTCCAAATCAAACTCAGTTGCGGCCTCGCTTTGGGATGAGGGGGCGAGAGATGCGCGTGCGTTGAGGATGACACCAGCCAAACTCAACCCCACCACGATCATCAGCACCAGTTGCGCGTATCGGAACATGGCAGATTACTGGCTGGCCCAAATGATGCGGCCGATCCAATCAACATCGGTTACATCAAATGAGCGATGCGGATGATCGGGATTTAGGGAGTGCAGATCAATGGTTTTCGCGGTTTGGCGGGCAAGTACCTTGGTCATGACTTCGCCAGCGTTGGTGCGAACCACAACACGATCACCTTTGCGCACTTGCGCATTGCGATCCACGATCAAGCGGTCGCCATCACGGTAAAGCGGCAACATTGAATCGCCGGAGACTTCGAGAGCGATTAGATTGTCGCGAACGGGTGCGGGGAATGCGATCTCGTCCCAACCTTGACCAGCAGGAAAGCCAGCATCATCAAAATATCCACCCTGCCCTGCTTCTGCAAAGCCAAGGAGTGGGATTAAACTCTTGGTTTCTGGTGCGCGATCATAGCGAACGGCTGCGCCGAGCAATTGGAACATTTCGTCGATGCTTGAGCCGGTTGCCTCTAAAATTTTCGAAAGAGATTCCGTCGACGGCCAGCGCGGGCGGCCATCAGCGCCAATGCGCTTAGACTTATTAAACGTGGTGGGGTCTAGCCCAGCCTTTTTGGCGAGCGCTGACGCTGATAGCGCGTTTCGCTCTGCAAGCCGATCAATCACCGCCCATATGCGTTCGTGCGAGAGCATCGCAGAATCTTTCAAAAGGAAAATAGTCCTTTATTAGTATCGGCAAATTTAGGCCACGTCTAGCAACACGATGAAAAAAACGGCACCTTATGAGTGCCGCTTTGTCGAATGTTAATCAAGAAATCTGCCTCAAGCAGCTTTCTTTTCGTCTTCATAAGGGTTGAAGCGATCATAAAAGGTCTCGCCTCTCTCTGCCATTTGCTCCAGCAGCTTGGGAACCTTGAATTGAGTACCGTATTTCTTCTGCAGGGTTTTGGCACGCTTCACAAATTTCGCGGCCCCCATACCGTCGATATAGGACAGAGTTCCGCCGGTATAAGGTGCGAAACCAAACGCGAGAATTGAGCCGACGTCGGCCTCCCGTGGATCGGTGACGATGCCTTCTTCCATCACGGCCGCAAGATGACGGCTGACGACGTCATCTGGAGCTACAACCGCATCATGGACGGCACCAAGGCCTATCCCGGGGCGCGGTTTGTCCGCATCATCAAGGGTGCGTCCGAGGTCGAGAAGGGCCAGGCCACGCAGATTTCCGGCCTCA
>JBGTAU010000192.1:0-2017 GCA_041749675.1 Rhizobiaceae bacterium
AACACAAAAGTTTAGATACCCGGTCGAGTCCCCACTCCCCCGTCCCAACGACCGGGCTATAGGAGCCGGCATTTCCCCGATGCCGGCTCCGCTTTTTTACGCCTCTTTAAGGTCAGCCTTGAATCGTTTGCCATTGGCAACGTAGTGCAACGCCGACATTTTTAGTTTTTTGATAGCCTCGTTGTCTAAGGTTTTAATCGCGCGCGCAGGCGAACCAACAATGATTGATCCTTCTGGGAACTCTTTGCCTTCTGTGACCAAAGCTCCTGCACCGACAAGACAGTTATTTCCAATCTTTGCTCCATTGAGAACGATTGCTCCCATACCGATGAGGCTATTGTCACCGATTGTACATCCATGAAGGATTGCTCGGTGTCCGATTGTGCAATACTTGCCGATTGTAAGCGGAAAACCTGGATCGGTATGGAGCATAGAATGCTCTTGTATATTGCTCGCATCACCGATTGATATTGGTTCGTTGTCACCGCGCAATACCGCATAAGGCCAAATATTGACATCACGCCCAATTTTAAGATTGCCAATCAAAATCGCACCAGGCGCTAAATAAACACTATCGGCATCGGTAAATTGTGGTGTTTGTGTACCCAGATGATAGATTTTCATGGCATAATCTTTCGTGGCATTGGTATTTATTTAGCGTGGGTGATTTGCCACAAAAACTCAAGGCATAAGATGCCGCTCGCCAAACACCAAAGGGTGGCAAAAGTCATTGCTAAAATCGTGAATAACCATCCGGTATTTTGCTGACGATGGGCAATTATGGCTTCATTGACCAGCAAATATGGTCCAGCAAGTGATAAAAGAGTCAGCGATACAAGCGGCTTTTGCGGATCAATAATTGGCGCATCTAGCCGCGCAACGGCTTGCCAGCGCCACTCTAGTAGATTGCCAGCACATGCGGACAAACAAGAACCTGCAATGAGTGCGCTTACTAAGAGGTCAGCCTGCAAAATAAACCATCCATTAACCATAAGGCGCGACATTATGCTGTGCCATTGGAGTCTGGCGCTGCAATTTTTATACCCCATTGAGTGTCCTAAAACGGGACAGCCGAGGTCAGCATGTCAAGCACTGTCAGTTCTGGAATCATTCAAGTCGAATCACGCTTCATCCAGAGAGTGTTTTTTGCGTTTGTGGCGTTGGCAGCGCTTTCGCTTTTTATCAATTTGATTGGCAGACAAATTGGGTCTGAAATTTCGATGGGCGGCCATACAGATGATACCGCGCTGCGCGAGATCGTCATTGGAAACGATGTCCTGCAATTGCCAAATAATATGATTCGCTACCCAGAGCAGCGGCGCGATGGCATTGCCAATCGTATCGATGTGTATGCGCAATGGCCAACCATGACAGGGTATTCAAATGCATCAAAGCTTGTTTTTAACAATTTGGACAACACAGGTAAGTTGATGTTTGTGTCGTTTGATCGTCGATCCATGGTGCGCGACATGTCGGGACGATTTGAGCCGATTTATAAGTCGATGATAGAAGGCGAAGGTGCGCAACTATCAGACGGACTGACACGTTACCATTTGCCTGAAAAAGCTGGGTTTATGGATGAGTTTTTATATGTTGGAAAACTATCGGACGAAACGCTGTTTGTTGCCCGGTGTCTGGATACCAAGGCTGCTGTTGGCAACATGGCACCATGCGACCGTGACATACATATCGGTGACGATTTAGTGATGATGGTGCGCTTTTCACCTGCGCTCTTGAGCCAATGGCGTCAAATTGATGCTGTGGTGAAAAGCTTTGCGACCAGCGTGATTAGATAAACAGTGGTTATTCCAAGTCCATATCTAGAATGGCCATTGAGAAATTGTAGGACAAGTCTCCATCTTCATCATCGCGATAGATGAGCCCGAGAAACTCTTCGCCAAGAAACAATTCAGCGGAGTCATCTTTTTTTGGACGCGCTTTGACCGTGAGCGAAGGGTTTCCAAACGTACGTTTGAAATAAGTTTCAAGTTTCTTGAGTTCGTCTGGCTTCACGTTC
>JBGTAU010000193.1:0-3550 GCA_041749675.1 Rhizobiaceae bacterium
ATGCTCGAAAACATCCAAACCAGCGCCCGCAATTCGGTTTTGCTCGATCATGCGGATCAGCGCCACTTCGTCGATAATATCGCCGCGCGCGGTGTTGACGATGTAGGCCGTTGGCTGCATCAGCTCAAGACGCCGCGCCGACAGCAAATGATAGGTGGCCGGTGTTGATGGGCAGTTGACTGAAATGATGTCCATACGGGCCAGCATCTGATCAAGGCTTTCCCAATAGGTTGCGCCAAGTTCCGTTTCCGTGCGTTCATCTATCCGGTGGCGATTGTGATAGTGAATGGACAGGCCAAACGCCTTGGCGCGGCGGGCAACGGCGGTGCCGATGCGGCCCATGCCGACAATGCCCAAGCTTTTGCCACGTAAACGTCTGCCAACCATCGCATTGGGTGACCAGCCGGCCCATTTTGCACCTTCGACCAATTCGCGGGCGCCCTCCACAAGGCGGCGCGGCACGGCTAAGATCAAAGCCATGGTCATATCGGCTGTGTCTTCGTTGAGCACGTTGGGCGTATTGGTGACAATGATGCCCTTTTTGTACGCGGCGTCGACGTCCACATGATCGACACCGTTGCTATAAGTGGCAATCAGTTTGAGCTGTGGACCAGCTTGTTCGATCAAAGCGGCATCGATTTTATCATTGACCGTCGGCACCAACACATCGGCCTCGGCCATCGCGCCAGCCAGCGCCTCGCGGGTCATAGGAACATCGTTTGAGTTGGTGCGCACAGTGAATAATTGCGCCATGCGCGCTTCCACTGGCTCGGGCAGTTTGCGGGTGATGATAACCAGCGTATTTTTGTTGGCAGTCATTGAAAATTTGGCCCTGTTATTGATTTGCTAACCATGCTTTTTGAGACCTATTTAACCAAAACATACGATGCTGCAACCAGCCGAGTTTTACTCCTAGCAAGTGCGTGGAGCGAACTCAAAGGAAAACAAATCATTTGGCTTAAGGTGTGTTTTTCTGATCCAGAGTTCAAGTGTTTTGAGGGAATGCCATGTTTAGAGTTCGCTCTCTCCTAAAAGCTGGTTTGATGACGGCCACCATTTTTGTTTTGGCCAGTCAGACGCCATTGGTTTCAACAGCACATGCAACAGAGGCGCAGGCCGCCGTCATGGGTCCGAGCGGATTGCCATTGCCACGATTTGTATCGCTGAAATCAAACCGGATTAATTTGCGAGTTGGTCCTGGCCGCGATTATGCTGTGCAGTGGCTATACTTGAAGCCCGGCCTGCCTGTCGAAATCATTCAGGAATATGACAATTGGCGGCGCATACGTGATGCGGACGGCACGGAAGGCTGGGTCTTGCAGACACTGCTTTCGGGTAAACGTTCCGGCATCGCAGCGCCTTGGTCTAAAGAAGCGACCAATGATCCCGTGCCAATGTTCTCGCGAGCCGAAGAATCATCTGGTCTTTCTGCGCAACTTGAACCCGGGGTTTTAGGCAAAGTGGTGGCGTGCGATGGTCTATGGTGTAAATTTGAAACCAATGGCTATGACGGCTTTGTGCGCCAAACTGACATTTGGGGCGCGTATCCTGGCGAAGTGTTTGACGAGTAGTTATTGATTCCAACTTTAGTATTATGCAAAAAAACTGAGCAAATGCCTCGCGACGATTTCTGGTGATTCCCAGTGTGGATTATGTCCAACATCAACTATTTCAATGAGCGTCGTCGCCCGCAACGCATATGCAAGTTCATTCTGAATGGTTGAGTTAAAGAATTGATCTTCTGAGCCATATAAAACGAGCGTAGGATCGAGAATGATTTTGGCCTGCGCATTAAGGTCTGCGGCCACAATTGCCTCTAACCCAACTTTCCATGTTTCAGGCGTAAGGCGAAGGGCCTCTCGAGCGATTTGTTTAGCAAACTCCGTAGGTAATGGTTTTTCGCAGCGGTGCCAGTTTGAAAAGGCTTCCGGTGTCTCCCTGTTTTGCTGCAATAACTCCGATACATACTTTTGCAAAGTAATCGCCGTAGCATCTGGCACCTTAAGCGCTCCACCCAATGTTGCCAATGCGAGTACACGTCGGCGCGCGGCCAAGCTAATAGCAGCCATTGCCCCCATAGAGTGTCCGACAACAAATAGATTATCAATATTCAACGAATTGATAACTGCCTCCGCGTCGTCTGCCAATTTTTCAATGCTGAAACTTGTTACAATGTTGTCGGACTTGCCGTGTCCGCGAAAATCGGGAGCAATCAGGCAATACCCGCCCATATGTTCGGCTAATCGTGAAAAACTGTAACCTGAGTCGGAATAACCGTGCAACGCAAGTATCGGCGTACCAGAGCCGTAAATTCTGACGGAAATTACACCATCCGAACTATCAACAAGCTCTTCCCTAAAACTGCCCCCCGGTAACATTTGTACTTTCCTTTTGCTTTCCATAAGCACGGCAACCAATGGTGCCGTGCGCCGTTCTTCAATTGCTTTAATGGGCTATTATAAGCCAAGTTCATTTTTCACAGCAGACTGACCATCACTACCGTCAAAAGCCGTCACTCCGTCTAGCCAAACTGGGAGCCGATCTTGCTGTTCATTTATCGCCTTTAATGCCGCTTCGCCCTGTGTCAGACCATCATTGATAAGGTAGCCTATACCCTTGTTTTCTAATTCAATATCGAATTTCAAATTTTTCAATAACTGTGCTGCGTTGGGGCATTCGTTCGTATAATCCTTGCGAACTTGCGTCGAAACTGTAGATGCGCCAAAATTGGGTCCAAAAAACTTGTCACCGCCGGTAAGATACTTGAAGTCGTAAAGACTATTCATCGGATGGGGAGCCCAGCCTTGAAACACTATGTATTCATTGTTTTTGATCTTGTTGCCAACCTCGGTCAGCATTGCTGCCTCTGAAGACTCGACAACTTCCCATCCTTCCAATTTCAATGTCGGATCGGCAATTGCATCAAACATGAGTTGGTTTGAGCCTGCTTCAATGCCATACATTTTTTTATTGAATTTGTCGGAAAACTTGGTCAGGTCGGCGAAATCTTTTACTCCTGCATCCCAAACATAGGTTGGGACGGCAAAAGTGTATTTTGCACCCGTGAGATTGGTCACAATTGTTTCAACTGAACCATCTTCTTTATACGGCTTGTAGTAAGTAATCATCGCTGGATCCCAATAGCCAAGAAACACATCAAGTTCTTTGTTTTTCATGCTGGCGTAGATGATTTCTATGCTTAAAGTTGAAGAGTTTGCTTCATACCCCAGCGCATTAAACAGTGTCTGCGCCACGCCGGTTGTGAATGACAGATCGTTCCAGCCAGGCTCTGCCATTTTTACTTTTTTACAAGAAGCTGGATCGGTAGCCCAAACTGGGTTGACTAACAATGTTACGCTCGCGAGCGTCAATATAAACTTACGCATTTCTTTCTCCTTATTGTCTTAATGGTCTATATATTGACCGTACGGTCAATACTTGTACTTCTCGCAAAGTTTGTCAATAAGTGTTCAAGGAGAGCAAAATGGCATTGGTAAAATTAAGTGATATTCGACGAAAAGAGTTACGTCAGGCAGCATTCGTTGTGCTT
>JBGTAU010000194.1:0-1853 GCA_041749675.1 Rhizobiaceae bacterium
GATACTGCGATTGTTGCACTGCCGGTATCCGAGCCAAACCTCACTGAAGTTGCCCTGTTTTCAGAAGATTTTGTCTTGGTCCGTCCCTCCGAAGACGAACAAAAGCCTGTACCCAACCGTGAGATGTTACGCGAGATGAAGCTCCTGTTGCTGGAAGAAGGCCACTGCTTTCGCGATCAAGCGTTGTCATTCTGTGATGCCCGCTCAGGGCGTCCACGCGAATTGCTGGACGGCAGTTCGCTCACCACCTTGGTACAGATGGTTGGCGCTGGCATCGGCGTTACACTGATACCGGAAATGGCAGTGGACGTGGAAACCCGCTCAGCCTCCGTCTCGATAGCCCGCTTCAACAGCCCGCAACCCTCAAGAACCATCGGCATGATCTGGCGCAAAACTAGCCCACTGGCCAAACAGCTTTCGCAGGTGGCACAAGTTGTATTGCAATCCGCCAGTGCACTGCGCAACAGGTAAGAAGCGAAGAGATTTTTAAGTGGTTTAAGATGCGCTCATTTGTCACGATGGCGGATGACAGTTGCGGCGATTGCGATGGCTGACATGAAGGCGTGGGCGCATCGGTCGTAGCGGGTGTGGATGCGCCGCCAGTCTTTGAGTTTTCCAAACATGTTCTCGATCTTGTGGCGGCTTTTGTAGAGCGTTTTGTCGAATGGAATTTCGGTTTTGCGGTTGGATTTGGGCGGAATGCACGGCTCTATGCCGCGCGCTTTGAGCGCTGCGCGAAACCAGTCGGCATCGTATCCCTTGTCGCCCAGCAGGGATTTTGCGCTTGGAATGGCGTCGAACATCAGCGCTGCACCCTTGTAGTCGCTCATTTGGCCCTCGGTGAGCAGTAAAACCAGCGGGCGGCCTGCACCATCGCACACCGCGTGCAGTTTCGAGTTCAAGCCGCCCTTGGTGCGTCCGATACGTCGGGGTACAGGCCCTTTTTTAAAAGGCTCGCAGCTGTCCGGTGCGCCTTCAAATGGGTTGCATCGATCATCACCTGATCGGGCGTCCCGGCCATGGCGGCAAGCTCTGCCAATATCCTGTTGAACACGCCGAGCCTGCTCCAGCGGATGAAGCGGTTGTAGATCGTCTTGTGCGGGCCGTAGTCTATCGGCGCATCGCGCCAGCGAAGGCCGTTGCGGATCACAAAGTTGATGCCGCTCAAAACCCGCCGGTCATCAACCCGCGCAATGCCATGCGAAAGCGGAAAATACGGCGAAATCCGCAGCATTTGCGCGTCCGAGAGCCAAATCAAATCACTCATGACGGTGTCCTCCCAGCAAGAATGAATCAGACACGAAATCAAGCCGCAAGTGACTTAATAGGTCCTGAGCCTAAGCGATGAGTGTATTGGGCGATCGCCCATGCCTTGACCCTTGACCATTGACCATTGACCCTTGATCCATCCGCCCGCCATAATGGCATATCCCGAGTTTTGTTGACCGAAGACCTGGCTTTAAAATCTCAGATGAATGTAACCGAAGCTTTTTCCATTAAAATCTGATCGGTTTGAAGTCTTGATCATTGTCCCACAAGCCCTGTGCAAACGCTGTGACAGAGTGTTCTCCGGTAACACCTTCATCCAAACGTCCTGTCGTAATTCCAAGATTGCGGAACAGGACTATGCCGACGGTTTCTTCCGCGCCGCCATTTAGTTCAGTGAGCCGCCGCATAATGTCTTGGCCGGGCTCACGGAAGAGAAATATTTGCTGTAGTCTAAGTGTATCTACATCATAGAAAGCCTCAATTTCGGACACTTTCCCGTTTCTGTAACGGATGATTGGTTCATCCAACTCTCTGAATTCGACTCGGGCGTTTTCTTCTTCATCGATATTTTCAGGTTCGCCAAT
>JBGTAU010000195.1:0-10691 GCA_041749675.1 Rhizobiaceae bacterium
GTTCACGCAGACCCGCGCTGTGTTTGTCGCTGATCCAGTCGAGGCCAAGAAGTTCACCAAGCGCATCGCATTTAACGTCATTCCCCACATCGATGTGTTTATGGAAGATGGCTACACCAAAGAAGAATGGAAAATGGTCGCCGAGACCAAGAAGATGCTTGATCCAAAGATCAAGGTCGTCGCCACATGCGTACGCGTACCGGTATTCATTGGCCACTCTGAAAGCATCAACATCGAGTTTGAAAATCCAATCTCAGCTGATGAAGCTCGCGAAATCTTGCGCAATGCGCCAGGCTGCCTGGTCATCGACACCAAAGAAAATGGCGGCTATGCCACGCCGATCGACTGCGCAGGCGAAGATGCCACCTATATCTCGCGTATCCGCGAAGACATCACCGTCGAAAATGGCTTAGCAATTTGGGTTGTATCCGACAATTTGCGCAAGGGCGCAGCGCTCAACGCTGTCCAGATCGCAGAATTGCTGGTTGCCAAAGGCCTCATCACACCAAAGAAAATCGCTGCTTGATAGACATCCGCCTTGCGTGGTAGGAAACTTGCCTACCACGCAATTGGAGTGTCACTCATGGCAAACGTCGAAAAAATCTCCGTCGCTCTAACGCCAGAAATGGCGGCCACGATGCGTGAAGCTGTCAGCAGCGGTGAGTATGCTTCTGCAAGCGAAGTTATGCGTGAGGCCTTGCGCGACTGGAAGTACCGTCGCAAACAACGCGACGAAGCGATTGTGGATTTACGGCGCTTGGTTCAAGAGGGAATTGATAGTGGGCTAGGAAAGGACGGGGAAACGTTCTTTAATGAATTGCTTGCTGATTTGAAAAGGAAGGGTGGGTGACGAACCCCTCTAAGGTTTAATTGTTTGCTTGAAAATCTACATTTTGTAGAGTATAAGAAATTAAATCTGAGACAAGGCTCTTCCTTGCATTAGGATTTACCCGGGGGGCCTAACGGCCTCCCACACTTTTTAGAGCATAACTACTCCAAGTGGATGTCGCGGTGCTGCTCTCTTGTTCATTATTGGCTCTAAGTGTTTAAGTAAGTTTTTCTCTCCCTGACGTCTAAAATACGAGTTTGGTTCGTGGTATTGGTACAACAAATATGCTGCCAAATCACTTGCTTGAATCATCAAACTATCTCTTGAATCTCTTAAATGCGGGTCTTCAATTATAGACTTTATCGGTTGATTTCTGGATCCAGGTCCAAATCGGTCTTGATTAGGGATTGGGTTGTATGCGCTCATTTTTCTCATGAGGCGTGTTAGACGGCCGCCATCTGTATTATCACAAATCGCCAAGCCCTTATCGTCTGCATTTTGTGGCCCTGGAAAATTACGATAGTTGAGAGTATTCTCAAATCTTTGGAAAAGGGCTTGCCAAGCCCTTTCAAAAACGGGGTAGTCATCCAGTTTTCCGCTTTTGTCGACAACAACATTTATTAGACTTATATAATCTATTCCTGCCAACTCATTAGCAAAATTCTTGAGTAAGTTTAGTCGTTCATGGCGGCGCATGACTTTACCTGCAGATCCACGAATAAATTCTGCTGCATGGATTTCATCTCGAACACCCAAACCATATTTAATTTTCATTCTTCGTCTAAACTCTACTAGTCGCTCCATAAAATCTCGCCAACGAATTTCATGCACTACCAATCCGCTTAAACAGAAATACCTTGTTGGTGACCCACCAATACCACTATCTCCACTTTCATCCACATACATCAAGTACATCAGTTACGCCTTAAACATTGAGTTGTCTTATTGAATTTATACAATCAAATTTGAATTATTCAAAGGGCTACGTAACTAGCAATTCCCTCACCAATCCGCCATATACAGCCAAACACACCGGACAAAACACATGTCTTTAACAATCGATTTTGCAAAGATGAACGGGCTGGGCAACCAGATCATTGTCGCGAATATGCGCGGGCAAAAGCGTCATGTCAGCCCAGCGGCCGCCATCGCGCTCAATGCCAATCCTGCCACGAAGTTCGATCAGCTGATGGCAATACATGATGCCAAGACAGCAGGCACAGATGCTTACATCGAAATCCTCAATTCAGACGGCAGCCAAGCCGAAGCTTGCGGCAATGGCACGCGCTGCGTCGTTCAAGCGCTCGCCGCTGAAACCGGACGCAAAGCCTTCACCTTCGAGACCATCGCTGGGATTTTGACCGCCAACGAACTTGAGGACGGCCTCATCTCCGTCGATATGGGGACACCAAAGTTCAGCTGGCAAGATATTCCACTGTCCGAAGCCTTCGAAGACACGCGTTATATAGAACTCGAAATTGGCCCGCTAGGTGAGCCTATTTTGCACTCGCCTTCGGTCGCCAACATGGGCAATCCTCATGCCATATTTTGGGTAACAGATGACGTCTGGTCTTATGATCTCGCACGTTTCGGCCCACTTCTTGAAAACCATCCGCTGTTTCCTGAGCGCGCCAATATCTCCATCGCCAATGTCACCTCGCGCCAGTCCATCACGATGCGCACGTGGGAGCGCGGCGCTGGCTTAACCCTCGCCTGCGGTTCCGCTGCCTGCGCCACCGCCGTTTCCGCTGCAAGAACCCGCCGCACAGATCGTTCCGTAACCGTAACGGTTCCCGGCGGCCCGTTGCACATCGAATGGCTTGAGAATGATCACGTCGTGATGACCGGCCCTGCCACTTGGGAATTCGCGGGCAAGCTTGACCCCGAAACTGGCACATTTGAACGTCTTGCAGACACGGGCACAGCAGCGTGAGCGGCCTTGAAGTCCTCACATTCGGCTGCCGTCTCAATACGTATGAGTCGGAAGTCATTCGCCGTGAGGCCAAAAACGCAGGTCTCGACACGCTCCAAGGCGGCGCGATAATCGTCAACACGTGCGCGGTGACCGGCGAGGCCGTGCGCCAAGCATCTCAAGCCATCCGCAAGGCACGACGCGACAATCCATCAGCCCGTATCATCGTTACAGGCTGCGCAGCACAAACTGACCCCGCCAAATTCGCCGACATGCCGGAAGTCGATCTCGTGCTCGGCAATGAGGAAAAACTCAAAAGCCAATCCTACCGCGCCCTGCCAGACTTCGGCGTTAACGATACTGAAAAAGTCCGTGTCAACGACATTATGAGTGTCACCGAAACCGCGTCCCACATGGTCGACGCGCTCGAAGGTCGCGCCCGCGCTTTTGTGCAGGTGCAAAACGGTTGCGATCATCGCTGCACCTTCTGCATCATTCCGTTTGGTCGAGGCAATTCCCGCTCCGTGCCGATGGGCGCAGTTGTCGAGCAAATCAAACGCCTGTCCGGCAATGGCTACCGCGAAGTCGTGCTGTCTGGCGTTGATCTCACGTCCTACGGGCCAGATCTTCCAGGGTCGCCTTCGCTCGGCAAACTGGTGCAAACGATTCTGAAATCCGTACCCGCACTGGAGCGCCTGCGCCTCTCGTCTATTGATTCCATCGAGGCCGATGAAGCATTGGTTGATGTTATCACCTCCGAACAACGCCTCATGCCCCATTTGCATCTCTCGCTGCAATCCGGCGACAACATGATCCTAAAACGTATGAAGCGTCGCCATAGCCGCGAAGATTCAATCTCGTTCTGCCAAGACATGCGAAAGCGTCGTCCGGACATCGTCTTTGGCGCGGATATTATTGCTGGCTTCCCAACGGAAACCGACGCCATGTTTGAAAATTCACTCAAGATCATCGACGAATGTGGCCTCACCAATCTGCATATTTTCCCCTATTCTCCACGTGAAGGCACGCCCGCCGCCAAGATGCCACAGTTGGACCGCACCCTTGTCAAAGCCCGCGCCGCGCAACTGCGTGCCAAAGGCGAAAGCGCCTACCTTAAGCATCTGGAAAGCACTATCGGCACGGGGCAAAAAGTCTTAATTGAAAAGCCGGGCATTGGCCGCACCGAAGCATTTACTCTGGTAAAAACCGAGGGCGGCGAAGCAGGGACAATCATTGAGGTTGACATAACCGGCCACGATGGGTCCATGCTGATTGGCACCACGTCGGCAAAAAAGGCAGCCTAATCTATGGCATTCGGTTTCATCAAAAAGATTTTTTCGTTTGGCAAGAAAGACGCACCAGAAGTCGTGCCGGAAACACCAGCGGAACGACTAGTCGAAAATATCGCCGCGCTGCCAGCACCAGAGGAAGCGGTTATCGAACCGGTGGAAACCGTTGCTGTGGAAGCAGCTCCAGAGGAAGTGGTCGTCGCGCCAGTTGTCAGCGTTCGAACACCAGAAGCACCCAAAGCCGCCAAGACCTTAGCGAAATCAAAGCCAGCACCCAAACAAAAGTCGCCTAAGCCTTTACCCGTAGACGCGGCACCGGAGGCACCAGCACAGACTGCCGAGGAAATGACCCTCGAAGCGCGCGGAGATACCAGCTTTGCGCCAGACGGCGTCTATCAGCCGACGCCTGAAACCGCTGACAATGGTCTGCCGCACATTGATACGCCTGCGCCACTTGACGAATCTTCCGAGCCAGAACCCGGCCATCCGCAGCCACTGCCGACACTTGATTCAGAACCGGTAATCCAAGATGCGTTTGCCGATACCTCTCCAGAAGTCATCGGTTCAGACGGCGGCTTTGCAGGCGAAGCGGATGTTGCGCCAAATGCGTCCACCACCATTCCCGTCAACGCCAGCGAAGGCAAAGTCTACATCGGCAACGTTGAGGATACCCCGCCGCCGCCCGAACCGGCAGAAAAGCTTTCATGGTTCCAGCGCCTTACGCGTGGCCTGTCACGCTCGTCAAAAGAACTATCCTCATCCATCACCGGTATTTTCACCAAACGCAAGCTGGATGAAGAAACGTTGCAAGAGCTCGAGGATGTCTTGATCCGCGCTGATCTCGGCATGGAAACTGCCATCCGCATCACCGATACGCTTTCATCTGGTCGCTACGGCAAAGACGTATCCGACGATGAAGTGCGCACTATCATGCGCTCAGAAATAGAGAAGGTGCTCGGCCCCGTCGCCAAGCCACTCGAACTCGATTTATCCCACAAACCGCATGTCATCCTCGTGGTCGGCGTCAACGGTACCGGCAAAACCACCACCATCGGCAAATTGGCCGCCAAACTGCGCGCCGCCAATTTGAATGTCTGGCTTGCCGCCGGCGACACGTTTCGCGCCGCTGCCATCGAACAACTTCACATTTGGGGTCAGCGTACCGGCTCGCCCGTTGTCTCCAATAAAATTGGCGCGGATGCTGCGGGTTTGGCGTATGATGCCTTTGAAAAAGCCAAAGCAGATGGCGCCGATGTGCTCATCATCGACACAGCAGGCCGTTTGCAAAACCGCACGGAGCTGATGGACGAACTCGCCAAAATCGTGCGCGTACTTGGCAAGCTAGACCCCGAAGCCCCGCACACTGTTTTGCAAACACTCGATGCCACCACAGGCCAAAACGCTCTGTCACAAGTAGAAATCTTCCGCAATGTTGCAGGTGTCAACGGCCTTGTCATGACCAAATTGGACGGTACAGCCCGCGGCGGCATCTTGGTTGCCATAGCCGCCAAACACAAACTACCCGTCTATTTCATCGGCGTCGGCGAACAGGTCGCAGACCTCGAGCCCTTCTCCGCCAAAGACTTTGCAAGCGCGATTGCTGGAACAGAACAATGAAAATTGAAGACATGCCCACCCCCGCCGACGCGGAAAAAATCAACCCACTCCTCAAGCTCGCGCTTGAACTTGGGCCGCTTGTAGTCTTCTTCTTCGCCAATTCACGTGGCACGTGGATTGCTCAGAAGGTTCCAGCTCTTGCCAGCATCGGCGGCCCACTGTTCATCGCCACGCTGTTGTTCATGATTGCCACGGCGATCGCGCTCGTCGTCTCTTACGCGCTGACCAGAACCCTTCCTATCATGCCGCTCGTCTCCGGCGCTGTTGTCTTGGTGTTCGGTTCACTCACACTGTATTTGCAGGATGAAACCTTCATTAAAATGAAACCCACCATCGTCAACGCGCTGTTCGGCATCGTCCTGCTCGGCGGCCTTTATTTCGGCAAATCACTATTGGGTTATGTCTTCGGTGCCGCGTTTAATTTGGACGGTGAAGGTTGGCGTAAACTCACCATTCGCTGGGGGCTGTTCTTCCTATTTTTGGCCGCGCTCAACGAAGTCGTCTGGCGCAATTTCTCATCCGATTTCTGGGTCGCCTTCAAGGTCTGGGGCACCATGCCCATCACGCTCGCCTTCACTTTCAGCCAAATGCCGCTGATCATGAAGCACACCATCGAAGAAACCAAAACCTAGACCAATACGAATACCCAATACCAAGACCGCGCCGGTCACACTTCAAACTCAATACAAAAAACGACTCGACAACATACCAACTGGTTGGTATGTTTTTGAATGAACATTTCCGTACAACACGATTCCAAAACAAAAATCCTCAATGCGGCTGTCAAACTGATCCGCACAAAGGGTTATGGCGCGACCAGTATTGATGATTTGTGCGCCGAAAGTGGCCTCACCAAAGGCAGTTTCTTTCATCATTTCAAATCCAAGGAAGCACTCGGCATTGCCGCTGCGCAACATTGGACCGACACCACCGCTCCATTTTTCGTCGGCGCGCCCTATCAAAAACTAGCAGAGCCACTCGACCGCATTCTTGGTTACATCGATTTTCGTGCCAGCATTCTGCAAGGTACTTTGCCCGAATTCACCTGTTTGGCCGGAACATTGGTGCAGGAAATACACACTTCAAATCCCACCATTGCCGCCGCCTGTGGGCAATCCATTACGCTTCACGCTGATACATTGGTTGACGATATTGAAACAGTGATGACCACGAGCGACAAGCATTTCAGCTTCACCGCTCAAAGTCTGGCGCGCCACACGCAGGCCGTTCTGCAAGGTGCATTCATTCTCGCCAAAGCCACTGGCGGACCAGATGCAGCACTGGAAAGCATCAAGCACTTGCGCCGATATATCGAACTGCTTTTCAACCCATCACCTCAAGGAGAGGTCATATGACCAATTCAATCCGTACTTGCCTTTGGTTTCGCGACGGGCGCGGTCTTGAGGCTGCGACCTTTTATTGTTCGCTCATCCCCGGCAGCGCAGTCACGAGATCTTTTTCAGCCGATGCAGGACGTGGCGGGTTTTCAGTCATCGATTTTACGCTTGCTGGTGTGCCGTATCAAATTCTCGATGCCGGACCGCATTTCACTTTGTCGGAGGCTGTTTCGATTTCTGTAGAGACGCCAGATCAAGCAGAGACTGATCGACTTTGGAATGCGCTGACCGCAGATGGTGGCGCTGAAAGCATGTGCGGTTGGTTGAAAGATCGCTTCGGTGTCTCATGGCAGGTTTTCCCCGCGCGCCTCACTGAACTGACGCTCAGCGCCGACAAGGCAACATCCGATAAGGCAATGGCGGCCATGATGACGATGAAAAAAATAGACATCGCCGCCATCGAGGCTGCGGTCGCCAACTAGCCAATACGTCACCCATTATTGACCGAAGAGGATAATGCATCATGGTCAACACATTTGTCTGGTATGACGTCATGACCACCGACGTCAAAGCTGCGGAGGCTTTCTATTCAAAGGTCGTCGGTTGGCGAACCCAGGATTCGGGAATACCGGGGCAACCCTATACGCTTTTGATGAACGGCGATGTTTCAGTTGGCGGCATCATGGCTATCCCCGATGAAAACAAAGGCATGCCGCCGATGTGGATGGGCTATATTGGCGTTGATGATGTCGATGCCTATGCGCTCAAAGTCACCGCTGCGGGCGGTAGGATCTGGAAGGGCCCACAAGACATTCCCGGCGTCGGCCGCTTCGCTGTCGCTGCTGATCCGCACGGCGCGGGCTTTATCCTGTTCAAAGGCAATCTCGAAACACCTCCAGAACCGGCGCCCTTCATGGCCAAAGGCCATATCGGCTGGGTCGAACTCCATGCCGGCAACCTTGACGAAGCATGGGCGTTTTACTCCGGTCTTTTTGGCTGGCAAAAAGGCTTTGCCCACGACATGGGCGAAACCTATGGCCTCTACCAAACATTTGGTGAAACCAGCGAGGGCCTCGGAATGGGCGGCATGATGACAAAAATGCCGAATACGCCGATGCCAAACTGGATGTATTATTTCAGCATTGGTGACATCGAAGCGGGTGCGCAACGTGTCAAAGACAATGGCGGCACTGTGCTCATGGAACCACACGAAGTCCCCGGCGGCACGTGGATTGCCCCTTGTATGGACCCACAAGGCGCGACGTTCGCGCTCATTGGCGAGAAGGTTTGAACGCATTCAATTGGAGGAAAAACGATGGCTTACATTGATGGATTTATCGCAGCAGTACCGACTGCCAACAAACAGGCCTATTTAGATATGGCCACGCAAATGAATACGCTATTCAAAGAGCACGGGGCTATTGAGATCGTCGAAAACTGGGGCGTTGATGTGCCCGAAGGTACGCTCACCTCATTCACCATGGCGGTGAAACGCGAGGACAATGAGTCGATTGTCTTCTCGTGGATTAAGTGGCCATCCAAACAAGTGCGTGATGAGGCTTGGGGTGTATTGATGCAAAACCCATTGATGCAGCCAGGTGGCATGCCCTTGCCATTCGACGGCAAGCGCATGATTTTCGGTGGCTTCGAAACCATGATGGAAATTCGATAACTGCAAAGGGAACAAGCCAATGGCTTACCTAGATATATTCTGCGGTCCCGTGGCTAATGCAGATAAGGAAATCTACAGCGCTTATGCCAAGACCATGGAGGCAATGGCGCTGCGTGCTGGTGCGCTAACTGTCACCGCATGTTGGGGTTCAGATTTTCCAGAAGGCCGACCGACTTCGTTTCAAACAGCCGTCAAAGCACGGGCCGACGAAACAGTGGTCACCCGTATCGTCAAATGGCAATCCAAAGAAGCCCGCGACGCTGGCTGGGCCACCATGATGAAGCCGACCGAGCCACCAACCGAGCCACCAAAGCTGCCCTTTGACCATTCTCGCGTCATGATGGGCGGCTTTGAAATTCTAACAGAAGGGTAGGATTATGACCAAGCTTGCCAAGCTTAGAATTGAAAACGTGTTGCAGCCCGGCAAATTCTACAATGTCGATGCGACCATGTTTGAGGCGATGAAGGTTGCGCTGCTGAAAGTCGTGCCATCCGCCCCGCCCGGCAAGACACCTGCCGAAATTCAGCAGGCTGTGTTGCCTTTATTGCCACCGGAATTATTTCCCGGTGGCGATAAAGTGGGTTGGTGGATGAAAGCTGTTCAACTCGATCAGGAAGCCAAGAAAATTCTCACCCGTTCCGAAAAGCCGCCTGTGCGACTATGGAAAAATGAGGGATAATCACCATGGCTGATTTGCAGAAAATCAAACCTTTTCTTTGGTTCGCTTCCGAAGCAGAGGAAGCAGCAATCCACTACATGAAGGCCTTCAAAAATTCTAGAATTGTCAGCACCATGCGCAATGGCAAAGATGGACCGGGGCCGGAGGGCTCGGTTCTTGTTATCGAATTCACACTCAACGGCCAACATTTCTGCGGACTGAACGGTGGACCGCTGTTCACCCCCAATGAAAGCGTATCCTTTGCAGTCACCTGCGACGATCAAGCCGAAGTCGACCATATCTGGGATCATCTTCTGCAAGGTGGACAACCATCGGCATGCGGCTGGCTAAAGGACAAATGGGGCTTTTCTTGGCAAATCGTGCCACGCCGTTTCTTTGAACTGACATCGACAGGAGACGCGGCTGCCACAGCCCGCGTCATGGCGGCCATGATGCAGATGGTGAAATTTGATGGGGCCAAGTTGGAAGCGGCGTTTGCCGGATCATGAGCAATCTAAAATGACCGACCAAATGAAGCTCTATTATTCGCCTAACCTAAATCCACGGCTGGCTGTCGCCGTTGCCAAACATTTGCGCTCGCCCGTGGAGTATATCCGTGCCGATCCCCGCGATCCAGCCAAGGAAAACGCCTTCCGACCCATCAACCCGAATACGCTGGTGCCGGTTCTTGTTGAAAATGGATCGAGCCTTTGGGAAACTGACGCCATAGCCTGCCGCCTTAGCCAAATTTCAGGAACAGGCTTTTTCGCTGACGGTGAATTTTTGCCTGAAACGTTGCGCTGGATCAGCTGGGGCACGCATCATTTCACCCGCGCCGGCGACGCCTTTTATTTCGAAAATCTCATCGTCCCCAAATACATGCCGCGGCCACCGAACACCGCACTGCTAGAAACTGCCGCCAGAGATTTCCATCGCTTTGCCCCCGTGCTCGATGATTTTCTAAAGTCCCGTACCTGGCTAATCGACAACCGCCTCACCTACGCAGATTTCCGCGTGGCAACCTGTTTGCCGTTCGCCAAGGATGCAGGCATTCCAGTGGAGAGTTACAAGAATATTGTGAAATGGCACGACCGGTTGAATATATTGGATGCTTGGCGCGACCCGTTTGCGGGGTTGGTTTAATTCAAAGAAAAAGGGCAGACCACCAAGCTTGGCGCTGCCCCTTTTCCGGCTCGTTAGACCTCCTTCTCCCCGCAAGGTGCAGGGAGAGGGCCAACTATATTTCCTAAGCCGCCAAATCCCGCAGCACGTATTGCAAAATCCCGCCGTTCTTCAAATACGCCACTTCTTCCAGCGTATCGATGCGGCAAATGATCGGGACATTTGTGACTTTGCCTTCGCCATTGGTCACAACT
>JBGTAU010000196.1:0-2834 GCA_041749675.1 Rhizobiaceae bacterium
TTGAAGCTGTGGTTGCTTAACTCCAGCGTCTTTCTTCAAGCAATTGATTTGAAAAACCCGCGCTGGCTAGACCGTCGCGGGTTTTTTGTTATGAAGGATTTGAGTAAAGTTTTTCATCGTTCGAGCTGCCCCTCATCCGTCCGCTTCGCGGCCACCTTCTCCACGCAAGTGGCAGGGAGATGGGGATCTTCGCTAAGGGTGGCACGCTTCTTTCTTCGCCCCGCTTCTTGCGGGGAGAAGGTGGCCGAGAAGCGAACGGATGAGGGGCAGCTCGCAGTTGATCGTTAGGTTCCAAGGGGCATACCATGTCTGATCTACACACTCTCGAATCCGGCCTGATGGCTGACATAGCGGCGGCTTCCGACGAAGCCGCCATTGAAGCTGTGCGCGTGAATGCGATGGGCAAAAAGGGTTCAGTTTCCGAGCTTTTGAAAACCCTCGGGGCCATGTCACCGGAAGAGCGCAAGACAACAGGCGCGGCAATCAACGCGCTGAAAGACCGGTTTAACGAAGCCCTTGGCGCACGCAAATCCATCCTGAAAGATGCTGCTATCAATGCGCGTTTGGCGCGCGAGACGGTAGACGTAACGCTGCCCGGACGCGCGGCGCAGGTCAATTCGGGGCGCATTCATCCCATCAGCCAAGTGATTGACGAAATCACAGCGATTTTCGGCGATCTTGGTTTTGCGATTGCTGAAGGTCCAGATGTTGAGACAGATTATTACAATTTCACTGCACTCAATTTCCCTGAGGGTCACCCAGCCCGCGAAATGCACGATACGTTTTTCTTCAACACGAAAGAAGACGGCACACGCAAGCTGCTGCGCACGCATACATCGCCCGTGCAAATTCGTACAATGGAAACGCAAAAGCCGCCGATCCGCATTGTCATTCCTGGCAAGACCTATCGCATGGATAGCGACGCCACCCATTCGCCAATGTTCCACCAGGTCGAAGGTCTGGTGATCGACAAAACCGCCAATGTTGCCAACATGAAATGGGTGCTGGAAGAATTCTGCAAGGCATTCTTTGAAGTGCCAAGCGTGACCATGCGCTTCCGCCCATCGTTCTTCCCGTTCACGGAACCATCAATGGAAGTCGATATCAAATGCGACCGTTCAAAACCGGGCGAGGTGCGCTTTGGCGAGGGCAATGACTGGATGGAAATCCTCGGCTGCGGCATGGTTCACCCCAATGTGTTGCGCGCCGGCGGCCTCGACCCTGACGAATACCAAGGCTTCGCCTGGGGCATGGGCATCGACCGCATTGCCATGCTGAAATACGGAATGCCAGATTTGCGCGCGTTTTTTGACGCTGATGTGAGATGGTTGAGCCATTATGGATTTAGGCCACTGGATATGCCGACGCTGTTTGGCGGGCTGAGCGCGTAAGGAGAAATAAATCATGAAATTCACCCTCTCCTGGCTCAAAGACCATCTCGAAACCGATGCGACGCTTGGCCAAATCTGCGAACGGCTGACGATGATTGGCCTTGAAGTTGAAAGTCTAGACGACAAGGCGGGCTTGCGTCCGTTTAAGATCGCCAAGGTTTTGAGCGCGGCTCGTCATCCGGATGCGGACAAGTTGCAAGTTTTGAGCGTTGACAATGGTTCGGGCAAGCCCATCCAAGTGGTGTGCGGCGCACCCAATGCACGCGCGGGGCTTGTGGGTGTTTTGGGCAACCCGGGTGATTATGTTCCCGGTCTTGATGTGACGCTTGGTGTCGGCAAGATTCGCGGTGTTGAATCGTTCGGTATGATGTGTTCGGAGAGCGAACTGCAACTTTCAGACAGCCATGACGGCATTATCGAATTGCCGGACGACGCACCAGTCGGCCAGTCTTATGCGACGTGGGCTAAACTTGATGATCCGGTTATTGAAATTAATCTGACGCCGAACCGTCCTGATTGCACGTCGATCCACGGCATCGCGCGTGATTTGGCGGCATCAGGTCTTGGCAGTTTGAAAACGCCAGCCATCTCGCCGATTAAAGGCGCGGGCGCTTGTCCGGTTAACGTAACGATTGACGTGCCGGAGCTTTGCCCCGGCTTTTCGCTGCGGCTCGTTCGCGGCGTGAAAAATGGGCCAAGCCCGAAATGGATGCAGCAGCGGTTGATCGCTATTGGCCTTCGCCCGATCAATGCGCTGGTGGATATCACCAACTATCTGACGTTTGATCGCGGCCGTCCTCTACATGTGTTTGATGCCAAAAAAGTAGCAGGCAATCTTGTTGTTCGACGCGGCATTGAGGGCGATGAAATTGTTGCGCTTGATGGAAAGACCTACAAATTATCTCATGAAAACTGTGTTATCGCAGACGACAATGGCGTTGAATCCATCGCTGGGATTATGGGCGGCGAGCATTCGGGCTGCGATGAAAATACCACGGATGTGCTGATCGAGTCAGCTCTGTGGGCACCGATGAACATCGCTAAAACTGGACGTACGCTCGGTATTATCACCGATGCGCGTTATCGTTTCGAGCGCGGTGTGGACCCTGAATTCATGGTTCCCGGCTTAGATCTTGCAACACAGTTGGTCATCGACCTGTGTGGTGGCTCGGCTTCTGAAGCCGTTGTAGAAGGCTATACCAAGCCGACTGCTAAGATCGTTTCGTTTCCTTTTTCTAATGTAAAGCGCTTGACCGGTATTGATGTATCAAACCAAGACAGCGCGGCAATATTGACCCGTCTCGGATTTGCGGTTTCAGGCTCCGGTGATGTTGTGGATGTCACTGTTCCATCATGGCGGCCAGATGTGGATGGCAAGGCTGATCTCGTCGAAGAGGTGATGCGTATCAATGGCGTGGACAATATTGCGCCGCAGCCGCTTGC
>JBGTAU010000197.1:0-7066 GCA_041749675.1 Rhizobiaceae bacterium
AGCGCGAGCCCGGCGCAAAGATCATTTTCTCGTTGGGTTATCCGGGCTGGGGCGAAATTGACAACAGTAAAGTAAAAATCCGCAAGCGCTTTTTCGGTTGGGCCAATTTCCTGTTCGATACGTCTTCGCCTTTTCATGGCAAGCCGCTGACAGAAGTAGCGGGACTTATTACATCAGGTGAGCGCATTGACCCCAAACAAAGCAACTGGTCGCTGGCCGTCGATAACATTTTGTACAACGGCGAATGGCAACATTTAGACGTGTGGACTAAGTTATTGCAAACCATTGTCATGGCCTTTGTCGGCACACTGTTTGCCACGATCATTGCCTTCCCGCTGGCCTTCGTTGCCGCACGTAATGTGACGAAAAATCGTGTGCTCAACCAAGTCACCAAGCGTTTCTTTGATTTCCTGCGCTCGGTCGACATGTTGATCTGGGCGCTGTTTTTCACACGCGGCTTTGGCCCTGGACCACTCGCCGGTATCTCTGCGATTTTCTTCACAGATACAGGATCACTTGGTAAACTCTATTCCGAGGCATTGGAGAACATTGACGACAAGCAGCGCGAAGGCGTTCGCTCCGTTGGTGCCCATCCCGCCGCCGTCCAGCGCTTCGGCGTGATGCCTCAAGTGATGCCGATCTTTGCAAGCCAAGCGCTTTACTACTGGGAATCCAACACGCGCTCGGCCACCATTATCGGTGCTGTCGGCGCTGGCGGTATTGGTCTGAAGCTTTGGGAAGCCATGCGCACCAATTCCGATTGGGAAAACGTGGCCTATATGGTTCTCTTGATCCTCATCGTTGTCTATGTGTTTGACGCTATTTCAGGAAAACTGCGCAGCATGTTGATGGGACAAGCACAGCATTAAAAATCTGAACTATCATAAGATTGTCACGTAACACGCTTACGGCGTGTCAAATTATGCCAAGAAAACTATCAAAGATTCGAGAGATCCGTGCGATACGCAATTTATCATACTCCTGAACGGGATCATGCACTGACCAAAGCCGCAGCAACTTGGCTCGGGCGGGATGCATTCGGCGGCGAGTTCTTACATCCTGATTTATCGGGCAAATGGACGGCTAAATATCATACAGAGTTGGTGCGAGACGCCGCTCGCTATGGCTTTCATGCCACGCTTAAAGCTCCGTTTTCATTGGCGCAAAGTGCTTCCGAAAGCGAATTACGAGATGCCTTTGAGACGCTGAAATTCGCTCAAGAAGACATTGTCATTGCGTCATTGGTCTTGCGCCAGATCGATGGGTTCTTCGCACTTGTACCAGAGCAGCCAAATGAAATGCTGAATGAGTTTGCTGGTGTTTTGGTTCGCGAATTTGACCGTTTTCGCGCGCCTCTGACCACTGAAGACATTGCGCGCCGTAACCCTGAAAACCTGAGTGTGCGTCAGCGCGACCAATTGGAACATTGGGGATATCCTTACGTTTTCGACGATTTCTTTTTTCACATGACGCTGACTGGGCGGGTTGCTGCAAACGAAGCTGAAAATGTCCAAGGAATGCTCGAACAGCAATTCGCCGCCTTTATCGGCAAGCCATATGTCGTTTCACATTTCGCCCTATTCGTTGAACCTGCGCCCGGTTCAAATTTTTCTGTCCGTGCCATTCGCCCGGTCAACAGCGCACACGCACTTGAAAAGGCTTAAATCATGAGTTCTGAAATGGTTCTGACCAACGCACGGATCGTGCTTGAAGATCGGGTGATTGATGGCGCGCTTGTTATCAAAGATGGATTAATTGCTGACATTTCCGACACGTCAACTCAAACCGGTTTGGATATGGGCGGCGATTTCATCCTGCCCGGCCTGATCGAGCTGCACACTGATCATCTTGAGACCCATTATTCGCCGCTCCCCGGTGTTCGTTGGAACATGATTTCCGCTATACAGGCGCACGATGCGCAGATTGCGTCGTCCGGTATAACAACGGTGTTCGATTGCCTGCGTATGGGCTCAGACGAAGACGGCGGATTTGATGTCGGTGAAATGCGCCGGATGGCGGACGCGCTTTTGGCTGCCGAGCAAGAAGGCCGCTTGCGTGCCGACCATCTTATTCATCTGCGCTGCGAAGTATCATCCAGCGATGTGCTTAATCATTTTGAGGGATTTGAGCATGACCAAAAGGTGCGTCTCGTCTCGCTGATGGACCATGCGCCGGGACAGAGACAATTCCAGACGATGGACCAGTATACGCTCTACTACAAAACTAAGCGCGGTCTCTCCGATGAGGCGTTTGCCCATTTTGTCAAGCGCCGTCAGGATTCCTCAGCCCTCTATGCGAAGCCGCATCGCGACGTGATCGCGGCCCATTGTAAAGCACTTGGAATCACGATTGCCAGTCACGATGACGCTACCCTTGATCATGTGGACGAGGCGATCGGCTACGGCGTTAAACTTGCTGAGTTTCCCACTAGTCTTGAAGCTGCCAAGGCGTCGCACGACGCAGGCATGAGTGTACTGATGGGCGCGCCCAACATTGTGCGCGGCAAGTCGCATTCGGGCAATATTGCTGCGCGCGATCTGGCCGAACGCGGGACGCTTGATGTTCTCTCATCAGACTATGTGCCGCTCAGCCTTATTCATGCACCTTTCATTCTGGCAGATGAAGTAGAAGCGATCACATTGCCGCAAGCGGTTGCGATGGTTACCGTAACACCAGCCAAAACTGTTGGTCTGGATGATCGTGGCAGGATTGCTAATGGCCTGCGCGCCGACCTGGTTCGGGTCCGCCGTGAAACCGGGGTGCCGGTTGTGCGTGCCGTCTGGCGTGCCGGAGAGCGCGTTGCATGAGTGCCGCTTCCGGCAGATTGTTCGTTGTAGTTGGCCCGTCCGGTGCCGGTAAAGACAGTTTGATAGACTACGCGCGTTCGCACTTTGGTGAAAGCAATCAGGTCCGTTTTGTGACAAGGATCATCACGCGTCCCGCAGATAGCGGCGGCGAAGAACACGATGCAATTTCTGTTGATGAATTCATTGAGCTGGAACGCCAAGGCGGATTTGGGGTATCGTGGCAGGCCCATGGGCTTTATTATGGAATATTAGCATCCGTCAGAGATTTTGTCGCTGACGGGGGTATTGCCGTGGTGAATGGGAGCCGTCATGCAATGCCGCAGATCGCTTCCGCATTCTCAAAGCTTACAGTCGTTTCAATAAACGCAAAGCCAGAGATATTGGCAGAACGTCTACGCCAAAGGATGCGTGAAAGTGCTGACGACATTGAGAAGCGATTAAGCCGAAGCGAGCCGGACTTTTCTAGTTTCGGTGAAATGGTCAGCATTGATAACTCCGGAGATTTGTCAGTGGCTGGCGACCAACTCGTGTCGATCATTAGCAGAGCTCGACTTACATCTGTTAATAGCACCAGCTCGAAGCAAAATTTGACAACCGAAAACTCCTTCGAGCGCTTCATGAATGGCTCAGCGCCTTTTATTTGAACCTTCAATATCGATTATCTTAAAAACTAAATTATGCGGCGACGCAGCCAAGCTCCGGTCTGTTCTACAGCGATCACCAACAAGAAGATCAAGATGATGATGGTGGCGGCGACGTCATATTCGAACAGGTCAAACGCAACCTTCAGCTCGACACCGATCCCGCCCGCGCCAACTAGCCCAAGCACAACGGACGCGCGCACAGCTTTTTCTACACAGAACAAGGACGTGGCGATAAAGCTCGGCGTTGCATCTGGCAACACTGCAGAAAACACAATGCCTGAAGGCCTTGCGCCAATCGCGGTTAGTGCCTCGCGCGGTCCCTTGTCAGTTTCTTCCATCGCAGAGGCAAAAAATCGGCCGGCAAAACCGATCGTGTCGATCATGATGGTCAATATTCCCGCGGGCGAACCAAGACCGACCGTAATTACAAAAAGCAACGCCCACACCAAATCAGGTACGGTCCGGAACAATGCGATCAACCCGCGCGCTGCGTGACGAATGAGTGGATGCGGAGACAGTCCTTCGGCCGCAAGGACGGCAATCGGTAATGAGACAATCAACCCAAGCACAACACCCGCAACAGCCATTTGAAATGTCGTTAAAAGCGACCAGAGAATCCGGCTGATATCTGTTACGTTTGGTGGAAACATTTGGCCAAAAACACGCACCAATGCCGGTATCCCGCGCTGGAACTGCGTGAGTGAAAAGCCAGATGATTGGAAAGACCAAATAACAAACGCAAGTGCAGCTATGCCCAACACAAAGGGTAGTGCCCCCGGACGCTGGAAGCGCGGCGGTGTCTGCGGTTGAATGGAATTCATGCCGCCACTGGCTCCATAAAAAAGTCTTTGAGCTCATCGGCTCTTGCCGACCGGCTTGGCATGTCCATCATCACCTTGCCCTGCCCTAGACCAACAATCCGGTCAGCGTAGGCTTTAGCGTGCTCCATGTGGTGGGAGACGAAGAGTAACGTTAGTCCGGCTTCGCGCGTAAGATTAAAGAGTAGCTCCATCACTTCCTCACCCGCCTTGGGATCAAGGCTGGCGACGGGCTCATCTGCGATCACCAGTTCAGGCCTTTGCATAAGCATGCGTGCAATGGCAACGCGCTGCGATTGGCCGCCGGAGAGACTGTCAACTCTTTGGCTCGCTCGATCGGCAAGCCCAACCCGGGCAAGGCATTCCATTGCTTCGTGGCGCACATGGGCGGGCGCACACCATTGCGCCCAAACATGAGGTCCAGCGTGGCGCGCTTGTGCACCGTGAATAACATTTGACAATGCTGAGAGACGCAAAACGAGATTGTGTTTTTGAAACACAAAGCCGACGCGAGCACGTAGGCGGCGTAGCGCCGTCGGATCAAGCCCACGAACCTTTTGTCCAAGCACTTCGATCTGGCCCTCATCGACCTCGGTCAGGCGGATCAGCGAGCGCATAAGCGTTGATTTACCCGTGCCATTTGCACCAATGACAGCGACCGCCTCTCCGTGCGGCACCGAAAAGTCCAATTGTTCAAACACAGCTGGTCGTGCGCCAAACCGTTTGGTTAGCCCTGATACAGAAACTGCGCGGGGGGCACCCGCGCAGCTCAAATTAAAGTCGTCGGGACGCATCAGCCACCAGCGAATTCGTTGAAAGATTCGATTCCGACAGCGCGGTACATTGTGCGAATAATTTCATAATCAGCGTCTTTAACGTCAGCGATAAATTTGCCACCAATGTATTTGCGGTTCGCGTCGGTCGATGTTACTGCGGCCCAAAGTGCATCGGTGTTATTGGCGAAAGCATCGCGGACTTTTGCAACAGTTTCTGCCGAAACATCGGGAGAAGCGATCAATATATCATCCGGCAGCGGATCGCTTTTTGCCAGTTCAATCAGCTTCAGATCTGGCATCTTTTCCTTCAGGCGGGCGATGTCCGTTCCGTTCACGCCGATCGCGGCCAGATCGCCGCGCTGCAAGGCCTCAACGCCGACATTCACTTTTACAAACATTGGCTCATAATCTTTGCCATAGGCAAGGCCAGCTTGCTGCAAGAGATAGCCAGGTCCAAGGTGACGCGATGTCGAACCAATTTCGTGGAACGAGACCTTTTTGCCTTTAAGATCGGCAAGAGATTTTAGGCCGGAAGCCTCTGTCGTAACAATATAAGAATTATAGTCTGGGCGCTGCCAAGTCACGACCGGCACAGCCTTGGTGCGTGATTGAAAAACAACATATTCCGCAGGACCCGTCAGCACGAAATCCACCTGTTTTGCTGCCATCGCTTCAACGGCTGCGGTGCGACCGGAGACGGGAAAAAATTCCATTTTGAGGCCAGTAATCTTCTCAAACGTATCTTTGAATGGGCCAAATTCTCTCTGCAAAGATTCAAGACCGTCGACATCGGTGATGGCAAGACGGATTGTGTCCTGAGCAAATGCTGGCATTGTCAACAGTGCGATTGCGGCGCTGGCGCAAGCCAGAATGGAACGACGTGTGGTCAACATGGTGGACTCCGATTGGTTAAGTAGCCATTTCGGTACGGCGCATCCGTAACAGTCAGATGACGATCGTGCGTCACTTCTATGACAGCAATAGCAGAGCACCTTCATCACACTGTCATACGGTTTGCTTACCCGCGCCTGAAATTGAGTTCCGGGATACTTTGTTATGATAATTGAAGACGGCTTGGTTTTGACGCCGAAGGGTTTTGTGCGGTCTGATATCGGCATCAGCGACGGCATGATCGTTGATCCTGCCGAGGCAGACGGCAACCGCCGATTTCTTGCAAACGGATTGCATGTGTTACCCGGCATTATTGACATTCACGGTGACGCGTTTGAGCGTCAGATCATGCCCCGCGCAGGGGTGTGTTTTGACCACGACATCGCTTTGATGGACACTGACCGGCAGCTGGCCACGAACGGCATTACGACAGCCCACCATGGCATCACATTATCTTGGGAGCCTGGGTTGCGCAGTACCAGTTCGGCGTTGGCGATTATGGACTCTATCGAGCGGTTGCGTGCATTTTTTTCTGTCGAAACGCGTATACACTTGCGCCACGAAACTTTTCATCTTGATGCTGAACCTCTTGTCACTGAATGGCTAGAAAGCGGGCGTATCGGCTGCCTAGCCTTTAACGATCATACCAGCGGTACGATTCTTGTGCGGCAGCGGCCTGATAAAATTCAAAAAATGGTCGAACGCAGCGGTCTTTCTCACGGCGACTTTATGAGCTTGGTGGAACGCGTTGCGGCACGCCAAAATGAAGTGCAGCCTTCGTTGAAACGTCTTGCCGCGGTGGCCCAGCGCAATCGCGTCCCACTGTTGTCGCATGATGATATGTCGCCTGCCATGCGGGTGGACTTTCGGCGCATGGGCTCAAGTATCGCTGAGTTTCCAATCGATGTTGACACTGCTGAGGCGGCGGCCTCTGCGTCAGACCATATTGTGTTTGGCGCACCCAATGTGTTGCGCGGTGGATCACACACCGGCTGTCCGTCAGCGCGTGAAATGATCGCGCGGAACCTGTGCACTATTTTAGCATCCGACTACTATTATCCTGCACTGCTTTACGCGCCCTACTTGCTCGCCCAACTCGGCATCGTATCGTTTGAAAAAGCGTGGTCGCT
>JBGTAU010000198.1:0-2051 GCA_041749675.1 Rhizobiaceae bacterium
GCGACTTCAAGATCGAAGATGATGAACAGGATCGACACAAGGTAAAAGCGCACGTCAAATTTCATGCGAGCATCGTCAAATGAATTGAAACCGCATTCATAAGCCGAAAGCTTTTCCGGGTCCGGCGCGCTGTATGCAACAAAGAACGGAGCTGCCATCAGCCCGATGCCGATAGCGCCAGCAATGGCAAGAAAGATCAAAATGGGCAGATAAGACGATAAAAGTTCATTCATGGCGTGTCCCGCAAGCATAGCGGCTGTTTAGCGATTCCCCCGCAGCGGGTGAATTCCAAACGGCGGTACAAGCAGTTGGACATGGGGTCAAGAACCATGCGGCAACGGGGGACGGATAGCCCTTTCGCAACCTCGAAGCAAGCCAATCTGTGTCAAACTTGCGGCTAAATATAGATCAGCGGCATCCAGAACCATGCAAATTGACGCAGTGTTTGGAAGACTATGATTTTGATTTTAGTTCGGGAGGTTTGAGAAGGGAAATGGCGCGAGTGACGGGGCTCGAACCCGCGACCTCCGGCGTGACAGGCCGGCACTCTAACCAACTGAGCTACACCCGCGCATTTCCTTGCCGGACAAGCTTTCGTCTGCCCGGCGTGAGGGTCGTTTAGGCGGTTCAGTTCAGGGTGTCAAGGCAATGTGGGCTGGAAAAACCGAAAAATATCAGTCCAAGAAAAACGCATAAAAAATGCATTTCGTGGCTTGCCTTCAATGATCCAAACACGTAAACGACCGCATCGCAGGGGCGATTAGCTCAGTTGGTAGAGCGCTTCGTTTACACCGAAGATGTCGGCGGTTCGAGTCCGTCATCGCCCACCAGCCTTCGCCCTTTGGGCTACGGCTCGGCAGGCCCCCGCGAAATTCCTTTCAGTTTAATGCTTCACGTAAATCCGGCAATGGTGTGTGTTCTCTTTCGCACAGTGCGGTCTCGCCCTTCTGCGTAAATCACCTTTAGCCGCGACAGTGGCAGTCCTGCGTAAAGGTCAATAGAAGATCTGCCATCCAGGTCTTCAATTCTCACCTCCACCCTTCGATTTTGAATGACAAATGATTGATGGGCAGTGTTAAGCCAGAATTTTGCGCTGAGGACTTTGAAGCTAGATACCTCCAAGTCGTGTTTTCGAAAGAAAATTGGAAGAGTTGTTTCAAAGTTGGCCACGCAGTCTTGTAGCCAATGAGAGGACGTTCCGCCTATAATCCTCGCGTTGACAAAATCGATCTCAATTTTGCTAGATTCCCAAAGCGATAAGTCCTCAAATATTGAGAGCCCGTAACACCCAAATATTGCGCTATGACCGCTGGCAAAGGAATCAACCAGATTGTGAGCAACAGAGCGCAAGTTTTCGTGCTTCACTGTTCTGCTCCCTGAGCGAATGATCAAGTCTCTCTTACAGCAATACGAGCCATTGAGAATCAAAAACGGCGGCCGGTTGAGCCGCCGTTTTGAATTTCCTGATCGCTCTTGTTACTTCGCTGGCTTGCCGTTTTCGTCGAAGCGGTGAACCTTGCCTTTTTGGGGCGAGAGTTGGATCACTTGGTCGAGCTTGAACAGGCTGGTTCCGGTCAGGCGTACGATGAAGGGTTCATCGGAACCGATTTCAACAAACACATAAGAATCAGAGCCGAGGTTTTCCGTATGAACAACCTTGCCGACCCACTCCCCGCCGGTTTCGACGATATCGATATGTTCGGAGCGAATGCCGATGGTTTTGCACTTATAGGCGTCTGCGAATTTACCAGTCAGTGTGTTCATCTTCGGCGAACCGATAAAGCCTGCCACGAAGAGTGATTGCGGGCGCTCGTAGAGTTCCAGCGGTGTGCCGACCTGTTCCACCAAACCGTCACGCAACACGCAAATCCGGTCCGCCAGCGTCATGGCTTCCACCTGATCATGCGTGACGTAAATCATGGTCACGTTGTTCATGGAATGATGGAGCTTGGCGATTTCCAAACGGGTCGCGACGCGCAGGGCGGCATCCAAGTTCGACAATGGCTCGTCGAACAGGAATACTTTCGGATCACGCACAATCGCGCGGCCGA
>JBGTAU010000199.1:0-6514 GCA_041749675.1 Rhizobiaceae bacterium
TTTGCCTCTGCAGCACTGATCATGCTGGCGCGCGTGCCAAATGCTTTGCCAGACGCCACTTTGCGCTTTAATTCTTCCATGCGATCATCATCACCAACACGGGCAACTTCAAGTCCGCCGACTTTCGCGTAATGACCAAGCTTTTCATAAAAATCGATCGAGTAGAGCGTGGTGTAGCAGGCCAATTTATCATGCGATGTAGCATAGCAAAAATCGGAAGCGTGAGCGGTGGAGCCTATATCCGTCGGGATCGCTGACTTGTCGATGCCGACAATGTCGTCCCATCCACGTTCAATCAAATGATGCACAATGCTGGCACCAACAATGCCGCCCTGCCCGATGATAACGGCCTTCGCCTTAGTAGGAAATTTTGCCACGCGACCGCGCTCCAATTCAAATGATTTGGCTCACATTATTGCGGCTTGACGCATCTGCAAAGCCTGTTTGCGACATTGTCCAAGAAAAGCCGCGACGGCTCTGGTTTTAGGGCGTATTTTGTAAGGCTGAACTGCCCCGTATCAAGCGGATGTCGCGTTTATGCAGGAGGATGCGCAGACTTTTGTTTCGTCTTGTCTATTGTGGTGCGACCGAAATCCAACAAGGCAGGCATCAGCAACATCAACAAAGGCAATAGCGCAGGCAAATAAACCCGCGTGTCGTGGATTGGAAACACCACAAACTTCGCGGCCAGCGACAACGCCAGAGCTGCAAATGCGACGCCTTCGCGCAATTGAAGTGTGAAACCGGCAACATGCATCATAAGCGATAGGCCAACTGTCAAGAGCGCAAAGCCGAACCAACTTTCACCAATGATTGATAGATAGACCGCCTTCGCAAAAGTCCGCAGATAAATGGCAATCGAAAAATCCGGATGAAATCCGGTCATGTTCAACTGTTGAAATACAGTTGAAAAATACAAATGTGGCCACCAGCCGGGATGCCCAGCCCATTTGGAAATTACGAAGTAAGCTACAAACGAAGCGGCAAATGCAGCCAGTGCGCCGCGTGCTTTGACTTTGAATATCACGATCAGGAGCGCGAAAAGGCACAAGAATATAATATTATCTGGCCGCGCCAAGAATGCCAAAAACAACAGCGCCGCCGAAATTAATTCGCGTTTTTGAACATAGGCAAGCATACCGCCCAGCATAAGTGCAGCCGACAGCATGTCCGGCGTACCAGCCCGCGCAGCGCCACCAACGCCGATCAACATCATGACAGCCATCATCAAAGGCGCAAGCGCCAACGCCTTTAAGTGGCGCAGCCACAGCAGCGCAAAAAAACCAAATGCCAGCGTGGAGACAATCGAAATCGCTTTGACAGCCTGTACTGGGCTGAGGATAGGAAACAGTGTTTTCAAGACAACACCGTACAAAACCTTCACACGGTACATGCCCAGCATCGACACAAAATCATCAGGTGTCTTGGCCATGTGCTCGCGGTAGGGATCACCCGTGGTGAGCACCTGATAGTCGGCGGCACTCACGCCGGTCCTCACAGCATCATAAGCAAACCGATGCACAGCCACAGCGTCGCCGCCAAATGATCCCTCACCCGCCATCGCAATGTAGGGCAGCATGTCCCAATTCTCATCCGGTTGGATGACCACGGATGCAGCGCTGATGAGGACATAAGCCCCGAACACCACAGCGCCAATCAGCGCGGCAAATCGCACATAATGAGTTATGACGAATGCCAGTGCAGCAAGCACAAATCTTGTCAGCAGATTGCCGTCAGATCGCGTTGAGTGCACTGGCATCGCCATAATCAGCCGAACTTGCTCATCACAAAGTCTTTGACAATGCCGGTGATGCCGCGACCGAGCAACTTGTCCAGATTGTTCACAAACAGGTCTGCTTCTGCCATCGTGCAAATCAGCGGCGGCTCAAGACGAATAACGTTGCGATTATACTCGGTGAACGCCACTAGCGTATCGAAATCACGCAAAAGCAACGCACCGACAAAACCGGACAGTGAGCCTTTAAGTTTGTCATCCAGCATCGCCACCATCGGGCGCAATGCCAGCGGCAGGGTTTGCGAGAAGTCATGAAATTCAAGACCAATCATAAGCCCAAGACCACGTACGTCTTTGATGATCTTAGGATATTTGGCTTGCAAATCCTTCATGCGCGCCAACATGTGCGCACCCACGCGCTCGCTGTTGCCAATCAGATCTTCATCATAAAGCACATTCAGCGCTTCAATCGAGGTCACGCAAGCCTCGCCGATACCGCCAAAAGTCGCTTGCGCATGGATCATCGCCGTCTTGGGCGTGCCATAAGCTTTCATATACACTTCGCGCCGCGCAATCATCGCACCAACAGCGCTTTTCCCACCGCCGAGCGACTTCGCCAGCGCCGTCACATCCGGCACGACGCCGTAGTGTTCAAACGCATAGAACTTACCTGTGCGGCCATAGCCACACTGCACTTCGTCAGCCACCCACAGTACGCCGAACTTGTCGCACAATGCACGTAGCTTTTGCCAATATTCTGCTGGCGCTTGAATGATGCCGCCGCCGCCTTGAACGGTTTCCAAGACAATCGTGCCAATCTTAGGATCAGACGCGAACAGCCGCTCAACCGCGTCAATATCGCCAAACGGAACCTTAAGCGCATTGTCAACCAACGCAAAATCGCCGCGGTAAAGCTGACCGTCAGTGATGCCAAGCACGCCTTTGGTTTTGCCATGGAACGAATTTTCAGCATAAACAATCTTCGGACGCTGCGGACCGGCTGCACGTTCCGCAACTTTGATCGCCGCCTCCATGGCTTCCGAACCGGAAGAGCCGAGAAACACCATGTCAAGGTCAGCCGGTGAGCATTGCGCGATATTGTGCGCGAGTGCAGCGGCGTATTGCGACATGAAAGCAATCGCTATTTCATGACGTTTTTCGTCTTGAAACTGCTTACGCGCATCCAAGATACGCGGATGATTATGGCCAAGCGCCAGAGATCCAAAGCCACCAAAAAAGTCAAGTATCTTGCGGCCATTTTGATCGAAGTAATACATACCTTCAGCGCGTTCGATCTTCACTTTGTGAAAGCCGAGCAGCTTCATGAAATGCAATTGGCCGGGATTAATGTGGTTTTTAAACAGCTCCGTCATCGCCGGCACGTCAAGCGCCTTGGCGTCGGAAACGCTGAGCAGTTTCGGGCGGTTGGTCATGTGCATAGGGGCAATCTCCGGCGCATCAACGCGGGCGCGGGTTTCATTTTCTGAAATTTTGACGATCTGGTTCATGGTCTCACTCCGCGGCTATTGCATGAGCGGGCGTCGCGCCCTGCCCGTTTTTCTTGGCGCGATATTCAACATAGGCTGCAATCAGCATGTCTTCATCGCGGTATTGTGGAACCCAATTGAGTTCGCGTTTTCCTTTGGAAACATCCAACACGCACTCTTCATCGGCAATCAGATATTGCTCAGGGTCCATGATCGGCATGTTCACGAGATCAAACAAATCAAGCGTGCGTTTCACCGCCCAACCTGGTGTTGGGATGAGTATTGATTTTGAACCAGCGTGACGCACCAAATCACCCAGCAGCTTGCGCACCGGCGGCGGATTGAGCGAGCCGAGATTATAGGCCTGATTGGGAACACCAGCGATAAACGCAGCGCGCGCAGCAGACGCACAATCAAATACGGAAATGAACTGGTAGGGGTTTTTACCAGACCCTATCATCGGCACAGGCAAGTTCATATCAATCAACTTGAACAGTTTTTCCAAAATTCCAAGACGGCCTGGACCAATGATCAAACGAGGGCGGAACAGGCTGATATTCATCCCCTTTTTGCGCCATTCGGCTGCAAGTTCTTCGGTCTTCAACTTCGACAAACCGTATTCGCCAAGCGGCGCGACGGGATGATCTTCCGTCATCGGATAGGTCACGGTATGACCGTAAATCATATCGGTGGTGAAATGCACCAAACGATCAGCTCCAGCCTCCGCCATCGCTTCGATGATGTGCACCGTGCCGTGATAATTAACAGGGAAAAAGAAGTCATGACGCTTCGCTCGCACCTGCAGCGGCGACAGCATTTTGGCCGACAGATTATACACCATGTCGCCAGATTTCAGGCCGACCGCCTTGACTTGAGCAGCATCGGTCACATCGCAATGCACAAATTTTACATCGCTGTAATGCGCCAGCTGGCTTTGCATAATATCTGCGACGATCACTTCATGTCCGTCAGCAAGCAGCAGCGGCGCAAGGTGCCGACCAACAAAGCCATCACCACCAAAAATTACATGTCTCACGATTTCTCTCCTGCAACGCCATTGAGGCTTGAAGTCTGTTTTTCATCCACAGTATGTCCGCCGCCCTGCGCGATCAGAATTGTTCCAACGCAGATGAAAGCAATGCCAGCCATTTTATAGGCACCAAGGTCTTCCTTAAAAATGAGCCAAGCAATGACCGCGACAATCACATAGGCAAGGCTTAAAAACGGATAGGCAAAGGACAGATCGACCTTGGACAGCACGAACAAATGCGAGGCCATCGAGATCACAAACATCGACAGGCCAGCAAATACCCAAGGGTTAAACACGATCTGAAAAATGCGCGCGATCGCCGTTTCAGCGCTGAAACTGATCGGCCCAAGCGAGATCATACCTTGCTTGAGCAACACTTGCGCTGCGGCGTTGGTCAACACTGTGAACAGTATGAACGGTATATATTTCGTCATTTGAACTTGTAACCCCTGAACCCTACAAGCAGCCTACCAAACCTGCATCTCAATTACGTATAAGAAATGTCTAAAGTTTGAATGATCCGCGCATTTGAACAAAAAGCTGAACGCACCCTGATCATTGCTCTGCCAACAATCGTCCAGCCGTTCGCGCCCAAAATGCAGACATGAATTGTGGATCTCGCAGCGCCTCAAGCGCACGCCAATTGGGAAATGACGCGGCGAATGTGGCAGGCGACATACGGCTGTCCTTGTAGGGATTGACCGCTCCGCCACACTCAACAGTGATGCGATCCAATGTTTCAAGAAGGGCTAACGTCGCCTTACCTCGGTGCGGAAAATCCAAAGTCAGGGTGTAGCCAGGCCGCGCGAATGACAGAAGACCTGGCGATGCGAGTGCACCAAATCTTTTGATAACGGTAAGAAACGAAACCTGCCCCGTACGGCGCGACTGCGCCAGCATTTCTGGTATCACAGTCTTTGCGGCCTCGAACGGAATAACACTTTGATGCTGATGCAATCCGCGCGGGCCATAGAGCCTGTTCCAATGTGCCACCATATCGAGCGGATAAAAAAACGGATCGTAATGAGTTTTGTGTAGGTCCTTATTACGGGCTTTGGCACCACGATACACCACATTAAAAGCACGCACGGTTAAACCATTCAGTACGCTGATCGGCGGCACGAAAGGCACAGACAACGTAGCGCTTTTATGCGGCGTAAATTCACCCTCGCAATGATTGCCGACAAACAACAACCCGCGTCCGGCCGCAGATCCGCTCGCCAGTTGGTCTATCCACGCCACTGCATATTCATTGTCTTGGTCGGCCTGTTCAGCTGCTGAAAAATATTGATCAAGCGATTGAAAGGGAATAGTTTTTTCTAAAACATTGCATCCTGAAACCCGCATCAGTTTGATCGCGGCGCGCGCGATGAATCCCGTTAGCCCCATGCCACCGATCGTGGTTGCGAACAGGGCCGCATTTTCAACGCGTGAACAGCGGTAGATTTTTCCATCGGATTTCAGCAATTCAAGCCATTCAATATGGCAACCAAAAGAGCCGCGCAAATGATGGTTCTTACCATGCACATCGTTGGCAATCGCCCCGCCCAATGTCACGTGCTTGGTGCCCGGCGTGACAGGCACAAACCAGTTTTGCGGCCCATACCGAAGTATAATTTCAGCGATCCTCATACCAGCACTGGCAACCAATAACCCGGTTGCGTCATCAAACCCAGGCGCACTTACACCTTCCGGTAAAAGTACCTTGGCTTGGTCCGCAGGTAGACACGTATCGCCATAACTCTTGCCATTTCCGTAAGCCAACAACAGCGGTTGTTGGCCTCCTATATTGCTAAACGGAGCCACAGCAAATTCGCCGCCAACGACCCGCCCAAATGTTGCCAGCCGCACCATTTAAAACATCGCCGCCGCAACGACCAACGCAGCGCCCGCAACGACCATCAGTTGGCTGCGCCAGTCTGATAGAATAAATACCACTGGATCTTCATTCATTTCATCGCGCCGTGCCAACACCCAGATGCGCAACGAAATGTAAAGCACGATTGGGCACAGCAGCCACAACAGATAAGGCGAGCCATAGATCAGCTTCACCTCATCGCTATCGATGTAAAGCGCCAAAACCAACACCGCGGAGAAAGTCGAAGCCATGCCCGCTTCTGCCAGCACTTGCCGATCAACAACACGATAACCACGCCCAGCAAGTTTGGCTGACCCAGCATCGTGGACGCCAGAAAGTTCAACATAGCGCTTAACGAGCGCCAACGAGAGAAAGAAGAACACTGAAAATGCCAACAGCCAAAA
>JBGTAU010000200.1:0-8009 GCA_041749675.1 Rhizobiaceae bacterium
CCGACACGTAAAGTTTCCATGCGAGCTTTTAGTTTTTCATAGAATCGCGGGGCGATGCCCTCTTGAACTAGCGCCCGTGATCCCGCGCAGCAGACTTCGCCTTGATTAAACCAAATCGCATCAACCACACCTTCTATTGCCGCATCCAAGTCAGCGTTATCAAAGACGATGAATGGTGATTTGCCACCCAGTTCCAGCGATAGCTTTTTGCCAGAACCAGCCGTTTGCTTGCGTAGAATGCGGCCGACATCGGTGGAACCGGTAAAGGCAAGCTTGGCAATATCTTTGTGGCCTGCAATCAATGCACCCGTGGAACCATCTCCATTGACGATATTAAACACACCAGCCGGAAGTCCAGCCTCGTTGCAAATTTCGGCAAACGCGTAAGCTGTCAGCGGCGTATGCTCGGCTGGTTTGAGCACCACGGTGCAGCCGGAAGCGAGCGCTGGGGCGACTTTCCACGCCAGCATGAGCAACGGAAAATTCCATGGAATAATCTGGCCGCACACGCCAGCTGCCACATGATTGGGAAACTGTTCATCGCGCAATTCCGCCCAACCGGCATGATGATAAAAATGGCGGGCAACGAGAGGAATGTCGATGTCGCGGGTTTCGCGGATCGATTTGCCATTGTCGATGGTTTCGAGAACCGACAGAAAACGTGCGTGTTTTTGTACCAATCGCGCCAAAGCGTAGAGATGGCGGGCACGTTGATTGCCGCTGAGTGCAGACCATTTCTTGAAGGCGGCGGATGCGGCACTGACGGCAGCGTTGACATCATTGGCATCGCCAATGGCCACATCGCCAAGTTTAGCACCAGTCGCCGGATTCATCGCGGCAAAGGTATTAGCCTTATCTGTTTTGGTGAACTTGCCATTGATGAAATGACCAAAGCCAGCCTTGTGGTTAGACAACCAAGTTTGCACATGGCTGTCTTCTTCAGGTGACGGACCATATTCCATGCTTTTCAAAATATCTGTGATCGTGGTCATCATGTGCTCTCAGGCAATGCCGTGACGATCAGCAGATGAATATCTACCAGTCACGTAATGTTCGATTTGACGTTCAATGTCGGTTAACAGCCCGCTCGCGCCCATGCGGAATTGGTCTGGCTTCAAATACCCGTCGCCCAATTCCTCTTTCATCAGCGTCAACCATGCCAACGCATCTTTTGCGGTGCGAATGCCACCCGCTGGTTTGAAGGCAACTTCAAAACCAGAATACGCTTGATAATCACGAATGGCCCGCAGCATGGTGATACCGACGGGCAGCGTGGCGTTCACGCCTTCCATTCCGGTAGACGTTTTGATGAAGTCCGTTCCCGCCATCATCGCGACCATCGAGGCTTTGTAAACATTGGTCAAAGTTTTCAAATCACCTGTCGCCAAAATGGATTTCATTCGAGCCGACCCGCAGGCCTCGCGCATTTGGCGCACTTCGTCGTAAAGCGCTGCCCACTTGGCCGTCAGTACATGGGCGCGGGTGATAACGATATCGATCTCGTCGGCACCTTCGCCAACAGCATAGCTGATTTCAGCCAGACGTTGTTTGAGCGGCGTGAGGCCAGCAGGAAAACCCGTCGCGACAGAAGCAACCGGCACGTTTGTGCCGCGCAGCAACTTGGCGGCGCTCGAAACCATCGTTGGATAAACGCAGACCGCGCCAGTGTGCAAATCATAATCGGCCAGGCCCAAAGCTGTCTTCAAGTCATCGCGCAGCGGGTGCTTAGCCTTGTCGCAGAGGCGTTCCACACGCGCCGGAGTGTCGTCTCCGGCGAGCGTCGTCAGGTCGATACATTCAATGCCGCGGATCAACCACGCTGCCTGCCATTGCTTCTTAACTGTGCGCCGAGTTGTCAATGTCGCGGCCCGTCGTTCCGCAGCCGAAAGATTAACGTCGATATGATCAAACTGCTCAAGCGCTAATTCAGTCCCAGCATTGCGCGCGCGCAAAGGCTTGGTCACCACCAGCGAGCGATCAGAAGCGACTACCGTTTCAACCGGTTTTGTTTTTGTTTTCATAGTGGTTCAACCAATATGCTTGACCGCGCTGCGGATCATTGCAGCCAGTCTTGCGCCACCCAGTGGGGCCATTTCCTTGGTCTCATGATGCGAAAGCTCGCCGCCCGTCATACCTGCAGCAAAGTTGGTAATGACCGAGCACGCTGCGACCTTCATATCCAGGAACCGCGCTAATATGACTTCTGGAACGGTAGACATGCCAACTGCATCAGCGCCACAAACCCGCGCCATTCGAATTTCAGCAGGGGTTTCAAAGCTGGGGCCCGAAAACCACATATAAACGCCTTTTGACAAATTAACGCCCTCAGCCTTTGCCGCTGCTTCCAATGCCCCGCTTATACCTGCGTCGTAAGCATTGGTGAGGCCTACAAAACGGCGATCTGACGGCTCGCCGAACAGCGGATTGGAGCCTGAAAAATTGATATGATCTTCAATCAACATAACGGACCCGGGCGGCATATCTTCTCGTAATGAGCCCGCGGCATTGGTTAAAATGAGATGCGTAATGCCAAATGCGGAGAGTGTTTCAAGCACCGGACGCATCGCACCCGCGTCACCATGTTCGTAATAATGTACACGACCAGCCAACACCAAAACAGGCACACCGGATACATAACCAGCTACGATTTCGCCAGCATGACCAGACACGCCGCCGCGCGGAAAACCTTCGAGTTCAGCGTAGGGAATGCGCACGGCCTGTTCGACGCTGTTGGCAAAATCGCCCAAGCCGGAGCCAAGCACCATGGCGATGCGCGGAGCGAAGCCTTCGAGCCGCTTGATCAATTGTTGCACGGCTTCGTTCATTTCAAAGTCTCCCCATCAAAGCCGCGCGGGAAAATATCACCCAATGTCATGGCTTCAACAATGCCGGTTTCATCACACAAATAGAGCTTGGCTTTGGAACCAGCAAATTCCGCCAACCGTTGGCGGCAGCCGCCGCACGGCGTGCACTTGGACATTTTCTCGGCCACCACGCAGATTTCTGTAATCGTCCCGCCGCCGCCCATTACATAGTGGCCAAGCATGGTGGTTTCTGCACACCAACCCTCGGGGTAGGACGCGACTTCGATATTGCAGCCTGCATAAATGCGTCCATCTGTCGTGCGAAGCGATGCACCAACAGGGAACTTCGAGTAGGGCGAATGCGTTTTCTGCATGGCGGTCCATGCGGCTTCAAACAAATCACGTGGACCTATATCAGCCATCATCAACGCTCCTTCACATAAGCCACACCGCCAGCCTTTGGCGGAATTGCTTTACCAATAAATCCAGCCAACAGGATGACAGTTAAAATGTAGGGTGATGCGGTAATCAACTGAATTGGCACTTCCCAGCCAAGGCCTGGAATAGATGCGCCCTGCAAAGGAATGGCCAAGGCTTCGAGGAATCCGAACAACAGACACGCACCCAATGCGCCACTTGGATTCCATTTGGCAAAGATCAGCGCCGCCAAGGCAATGAACCCGCGGCCTGCCGACATGTTGGGCGAGAAATTAGCAGATTGTGCAATCGACAAATAGGCACCAGCGAGACCTGCAAATATACCGCAGATAATGACGCCAGAATATCGCAGTTGGGTCACGCTGATGCCTGCGGTATCGACCGCAGCCGGATTTTCCCCCACCGCTCTTAAGCGTAGACCAAAACGCGTTCGAAAAATGATCCACCATGTCAGTGGCACCGCGAGAAACGCGAAGTAAACAAGGATGTTGTGCCCGGAAATCAAACCTTCGTAAATCGGACCAATAACGGGTAGTTCTTTCAAGCTTTGCGCAAAGGGCAAATCAATCGGTCCAAAGCGCTGAGAAGGTTCGAGCGGCGGCGTTTTACCGCCCTGTTGATACCAAGCTTTGCCGAGCAATGCGGTCAGTCCCACGGCAAGAAAGTTAATAGCAACGCCTGAAACAATCTGATTGCCACGTTGTGTGATGGACGCAAAACCATGCAGCAAGGAGAACAAAATGCCGGTGAGCACAGCCGCAACCAACCCTAACCAAGGTGAACCAGTGAGGGCTGCTATCGCGCCTGCCGCGAACGCGGCGAACAGCATTTTGCCTTCAATACCAATGTCAAAAACTCCGGCACGCTCTGAATAAAGACCGCCCAAACAACATAGCAATATTGGCACAGTCAGGCGAATGGTCGAATCGAGAACCGATAGGAATATGTTAAAATCCATAGGTCACGCCCCCGCTGTCATGTTGGCTGAAAACAACCGACCAAAGAATGGTCGGAACAGATTTTCCAAAGCACCCGCAAACAAGATAACCAGTGCTTGAATAACCAATATCATATCACGTGAGATGGCAGGAACAGCGAACGATAACTCAGCACCGCCTTGGTAAAGCGCACCAAACAGCAGCGCCGCAAGCACAACGCCAATGGGATGCGAACGTCCCATTAAGGCCACAGCGATGCCGACAAAGCCCGCACCGGCAACAAAATCCAACTCCAGCTTATGAACACTGCCAAGCAACGTATTGACGGACATGAGACCAGCAAGCCCGCCTGAAATCATCATCGTCAAAATGGTTACACGCGCTGCAGAAATACCCGCGTAGCTGGCCGCTGTTGGGTTGTGTCCAAAGGTGCGCATTTCATAGCCAAACTTGGTGCGCCAGATCAGTTTCCAAACCAGCCATGCGGCAAATAGCGCCAAGAACAATGACAGATTGGCCGGTGCAGATCCTGATTTAATGCCAACACCATCAAGAATTTGCCCTAGGCGAGGAATGAATGCGCCGGACTCCAAAGGGCGAGACGCCGTCTCCATGGAACCAGCAGGACGGAGCACGTTTTTCAACATGAAAACCATCAGTGATGAACAGATGAAATTAAACATGATGGTGGTGATCACAATGTGACTGCCACGCTTGGCTTGCAGCCACGCGGGGATCAAAGCCCAAGCCGCACCAAAGGCTACAGCTGTGAGGATAGCGATTGGCGCAGTGGCATACCATGGTAGAAACCTGTCCAGCGCCAACGCGAGCATGGCAACGCCAAGACCACCAAAATAAGCCTGTCCTTCCCCGCCGATGTTAAACAATCCAGCATGAAATGCGACAGCGACGGCAAGGCCTGTGAAGATGAAGCTCGTGGCGTAAAACAGCGTGTAGAAGATGTTGTTGATGGAACCAAATGCGCCATCAGCTAAAATTGTAACAGCCGTCAGTGGGTTTTCTCCGATAAACAACACCACAAGTCCGGAGATTAAAAAACCTGCGACAACATTGACAACGGGCATCAATCCATAATCGACCCATGCTGGTAGCTTGGCGAAAGGAGAACTCATTCTGCGGCCTCTTTGCGATTAATGCCTGCCATCAACAGCCCGATTTCACCCTCATCTGCCTCTGGTGAAACCTCGCCAACAATGCGTCCGGCAAACATGACCAAAACGCGGTCCGACAACGAGCGAATTTCGTCGAGCTCTACGGAAACCAGCAAAATAGCTTTGCCTGCGTCGCGCATGGCGATCAGTTGTTTGTGGATAAATTCAATCGCACCAATATCGACGCCGCGGGTTGGCTGACCAACGAGCAACAATTTTGGGTCCCGCTCCATTTCACGGGCCAACACTATTTTCTGCTGATTGCCACCGGAGAAGTTCGCGGTTTTCAACCGGCTATTATCGGGGCGAATGTCAAATTTTTTGATTTTTGTTGCCGCATCGGCGCGGACCTTATCGGGGGATAGCGAAAAACCAGATCCATATTGGGCATCACGATGATAGCCAAGAATTGAGTTCTCACTTTCTTCAAATGGCAGAACCAGGCCCATATGGTGGCGATCTTCCGGCACATGCGCAACACCGCGTTCGCGCATTTTGGCAGGGTCCGCCTCATGCACTGGGTCAATCTCTTCGCCAGACAAAGCGAACTTCCCTTTGAACGCTTTTTCAATGCCTGCAAGAGCCGCTAAAAGTTCGGATTGTCCATTGCCCGAAACGCCGGCAATGCCTACAATTTCACCATCGCGCACATTGAAGGAAACATTGTCAACACGGGCCACGCCCCACTCGTCTTTTACAGTCAAACCTTCTACGCGCAGCCGCTCAGCCCCGGGTTTTGCAGGCCCTTTGTCCACCTCTAACAGCACATGCCGCCCAACCATGAGTTCGGCCAAATGCTCAGGGTCAGTCTCAAACGTTTTGACAGTAGCCACCATTTCGCCGCGTCGCATCACTGAAACACTGTCAGTAACGGCCATAATCTCGCGCAACTTATGGGTGATTAATAAGATGGTTTTGCCCTGATCGCGCAACTGTCGCAAAATGCGGAACAAATGATCGGCCTCTGCGGGCGTCAAAACGCCCGTGGGCTCATCCAAGATAAGTGTCTGTGCGCCCCGTGTGAGTGCTTTCAAAATTTCGACACGTTGCTGTAGGCCAACGGGCAATTCTTCAATCAACTCGTCTGGATCAACCTCAAGCTCGTAATCATCCGCAAGCTTTTTCAAAGCAGCCCGTGTAGTTGCTTCACCAGCTGTTAGCAGTGCACCACCTTCCGCACCCAAAATGATATTTTCGAGGACTGAGAAATTTTCAACCAGCATGAAATGCTGATGCACCATGCCAATCCCAGCCTTAATGGCATCTTGGCTGGAATGAATTTTTGCTATCTTGCCATCAATGCGGATTTCACCGCTGTCTGCTGTATAGAATCCGTAGAGAATTGACATTAAAGTCGATTTGCCGGCACCATTTTCACCAATTACGCCATGGATCGAGCCCTTGGCGACTTTCAGGTTAATGTTCTTATTGGCGTGAACCTGCCCGAATCTTTTGTCGATTCCGATCAATTCAATTGCAAGCGTGGCGTTCGTTTCCATTTTATGTCTCCCGTTCATCAAGTTTGTTGATGAACCCCTCTTTGGAAGTCTAAACCATCATTCAGCGTGTTCGAATTTTCGCTTTTGGTCAAGCTAGTTTTGACCAATTGATAAAAATTATACATCTCCAAATCAGGCTAACATGATGTGTGCTTGTTGCAACAGGCACTGACGGCGAATAAGCCTGATGCACAACTGATTTGATATAAAGAGGTACAAATTGTGCAGAATACCGATGAGAGGCTTATCAAGCTGGAAATGACGGTTGAGCATCAATCGAATATGATTGAAGAAATGTCTGCTGTGATCACCGACCAATGGCAAACCATTGAACGGATGCAGCGCAAGTTGGACGGACTTGCCTCGCGATTTGTGGCACTGGAAGAGCAAGCGGGTCCTTCGCTTGATAATACCAAGCCACCTCACTGGTAAATCGAAAACTGCATCTGCGTTTGCGTAATATTAACGAATTGTGATGAAACATGGTTAAATTATTGTTATCGGCTTCTCCAAGAGCCGTTCGCTATGCGGGGATAAACATGAAATTGAAGACAATTGTCCTATCTGCACTGCTCTCTAGCATCATTGCATTGACAGGCTGCACGACTTCGGGCTCCTCATTTCTTCCAGTGGCCACCTACGGTGCGGTCAATGATGGCGGATTTCGGCTTCCCGCCATTCCAACTGGCAAAGTTGCAGAAAAATTTCGCCGCCAAAGCGTTACATACGTGACCAAGGAAAAAGCCGGCACGATCATCGTCGATACAGGCGCGCGCCAGCTATACTTTGTTCAAGGCGGCGGAAAAGCCATTCGCTATGGCATAGGTGTAGGGCGCGATGGATTTCGCTGGAATGGTACGGCCAGAATTGCCTTAAAACGCGAATGGCCAACCTGGACGCCGCCAAAAGAAATGATCGCACGCAAGCCTGAACTCGTTAAATTTGCGGATGGGCAGGGCCCGGGCCTCACCAATCCACTCGGTCCACGCGCCTTGTATTTGTTCAATAAAGGCGGCGACACCGGCTACCGGCTGCATGGAACACCAGAATGGTGGTCGATTGGCAAGGCAGTCTCTTCGGGCTGCATCCGCATGCTCAATCAGGATATTATTGATCTTTACAACCGTGCAGACATTGGCGCGAAGGTTATCGTGAAAT
>JBGTAU010000201.1:0-1749 GCA_041749675.1 Rhizobiaceae bacterium
GTGAAAGAGCTAAGACGCGAGAAGGTGTTCTTCAGGTCGAACTTGCTCATCTGACGTACCAAAAAGGCCGGCTCGTGCGCAGTTGGACTCACCTTGAACGGCAACGCGGCGGTGGCGGGTTTATGGGAGGCCCCGGCGAAACACAGATTGAATCCGACCGACGACTGCTGCAAGGCAAGATTGACCGTCTCAAGTTGGAACTGGAACAGGTCATTCAGACGCGTAAACTACATCGCGCAAAACGCCAAAAAGTGCCTTATCCTGTGGTCGCATTGGTCGGGTACGCCAATGCCGGAAAATCCACATTGTTTAATCGTTTGACCGGCGCAGAAGTGTTGGCCGTCGACATGCTATTTGCAACACTGGATCCAACACTTCGTCGCCTGAAATTACCCCATGGTAGTTTTGTAATCCTTTCTGACACCGTTGGTTTCATTTCAAATTTGCCTACACATCTTGTCGCCGCATTTCGTGCGACTTTAGAGGAGGTGGTTGAGGCTGATCTTATTCTACACATTCGTGATATCGCGGATGGCGAATCCAACGCACAAGCACATGACGTTGAATCAATTTTGCGCAGACTTGGCGTTGAGCCCAACGACGCGAATAAGCTCGTTGAAGTATGGAACAAGGTAGACCTGTTAGACGACCAAGCATTGATTTCAGTGCATTCATTGACCGGAGCGCAAGGCGGCAGCGGGCCACTAAAAATTCCAGTTTCCGCGATAAGCGGGCAGGGGTTACCTGAACTCATGGTCGCCATTGAAACCAAACTTTCAGGGATCGCCGACCTATTCGAATGCGTCGTTGATGTTGCAAATTTGGGTAAGCTAGACTGGATTTATCGTAACAGTGTCGTTTTAGATCGTGTTGATCAAGATGACGGGTCAATCGCGCTTAAGCTTCGCACCAGCCAGCAAATGCGCATCGAAATAGAAAAGAAGCTTGGGACTTATATTCATGTCGAAGAGCTATACTGACGTTTTTGCCTGCTGCCACAGGGTTTCCATCTCGTTCAAGTCTGCTTCGTCAAGTGTACGGCCACGCTTTTCAAGGCCACGTTCAACATAGGCAAAACGCGTCCTGAACTTAAGATTTGTTGCACGCAAAGCTGTTTCGGGATCAACGCCAAGTCTGCGTCCAAGATTGGTCAAGGCAAACAACACATCGCCAAATTCCTCTGCAATGTGAGCCTCATTTTGCCCAGCCATCGCCTCGCGCAACTCAGCGATTTCTTCTTCGATTTTGTCTAAAATCGGCTCCGGCGTCGTCCAATCAAACCCAACTTTTGCAGCTCGGTCTTGCAGTTTGATAGACTGCAAAACAGCGGGTAGGGCGCTTGGAACGCTATCCAAATACGCCTCTCGTTTCGAAAAATTACCCTCTTTCGCACGCTTTGCGGAGCGTTCGGCTTTTTCTTCTTGTTTAATCTTGTCCCACATGCCTTTTGCCATGCCAGCGGAGCGCGCTTCTGCGGTGCCAAATACATGCGGATGGCGCCTAATCATTTTACGCGTGATGGCCTCAACCACATCGCCAAATTCGAACGCGCCAGCTTCTTCGGCAATGCGAGAATGAAACACCACTTGTAACAAGAGATCACCGAGCTCTTCAGCCAAATCATCCATGTCATTGCGCGCGATTGCATCGGCTACCTCGTGGGTTTCTTCAATTGTATAAGGAATGATCGTTTCAAAGGTTTGCACAACGTCCCACGGACAGCCAGTTTTTGGGTCACGCATTGCTTTC
>JBGTAU010000202.1:0-5921 GCA_041749675.1 Rhizobiaceae bacterium
CATGGGCATGGGCGAAATCGGCGGTGTTGCGAAGCAAACGATCCAATTTGCGCGCGAAAAAGGTGGCGATGGCCCAATTGATGCGGTGATTGCTTCTATTCCGGGTTTGAGCCAATTCGCTTAAAACCGTTCTTTGCATGATTTTGAATGAAGAGGTGGCACGTTAGCCACCTCTTTTTTTATATCACCTTCGTTGCATTGCGGCCAATGCGTTCCCGTCATAAAAGCAAGGTAGGATGAGCGCGACGGGAGGGAACATGGATCCGAAAATTCTGGCTTCTATCGACTTCGGCGAGCAGAGCGAAGCGCGGTGGCGGGCACTTGCTTCAAAGGCTTTAAAGGGCGAAGCGATTGAAACTGCGCTTTTCTCATACACCGACGATGGCTTGGAGATTTCGCCGCTTTGCCCGCGCACTGACGGTGCGAAGCCGGTTTTTGCCCGCGCCCATGAGGGCTGGACTGTCATTGCGCGAGTGGATGATCCTAATATCGAGCGCGCCGCACGGCAGGCAAAGGATGATGTAAACGGCGGGGCAACTGGTCTTAGCTTTGTGTTTGAAGGCTCTGCGGCTGCCTATGGCTACGGCCTGCCCGCCTCGCTTGCCTCGATCGCCGCAGTTCTCGATGATATTTCGCTCGAGGGTTTGACCCTTCGCATTGAAGCGCATCCGCATGCACGCATGTCTGCCGATTGGCTGGCGGATTATCTGCGCGCGCGCAAAGCCAATATGGGCAAAATGAAACTATCGCTTGGGATTGACCAGGCCTCGGTCCTTGCCTCAACGGGGCGCTTGAAGATGACGCTGGAAGCGCTGGAGGCCTCGCTGCCGCAAAGTTTGGCGGGCTATTTCGCAGCGGGGATACCGGGTGTTCTGTTGGAAGCGGACGGGCGGCCATACCACGATGCGGGCGCGACGGAAGCGCAGGAACTGGGCGCGATGCTGAGCGTGGCGACATCGCACTTGCGGATGTTTGAGAAGGCACGCCAGCCGATTGGCCATGCCGCGCAGCACATCGGGTTTGCCCTTGCGGTGGATCAAGATCAGTTTGTGTCGATAGCAAAACTACGGGCACTGCGCGCGTTGTGGGCGCGGGTGTTGGAGGTTTCCGGTATTGATCGCAATGTCACGGCGCACATTCACGCGCAGACCTCATGGCGGATGCTCACGCACAAGGATGCGGAGACCAATATTTTGCGGTCAACGATCGCAGTGTTTGCTGCCACTGTAGGCGGCGCGGATTCAATATCGGTTTTACCACATACGCTTGCCCATGGATTGCCAAATAGTGAGGCGCGGCGGATTGCCCGCAACACGCAGCTGGTATTGAAAGATGAGGCTTCGATTGGATTTGTGGATGATCCGAGTGCGGGTTCTGGCAGCATTGAGCGCCTCACCCAAGACCTTTGCGCGGCGGCGTGGGCGCAATTCCAGCTGCTCGAAAGCGAAGGCGGATTGCTGCACAGTTTGGCGGCCAGTCATTTTCAAAAGCGCGTCCGTGATGCCGCTGAAGTGCGGCATCGGCAGTTTGCTGCCAAGGCGCGCACAATTGTTGGTACGACGATTTATGCACAGCAAGATGAGCGTTCTGTGGAGTGTCTAACTGCAACAAAGCCGGTTGTTAAACTGGAGGCGGCGATGCACTGCGAGGCATTAAGGCCAAGCCGAATTGCTGAACCTTTTGAAGGAGCAAACGCATGATCCCCGATTTTTCTAAGGTTGAATGGAAAAATCCAGTGCTTGGGCCCACAGAATTTCCTATGCGCGAGTGGAATACGCCGGAAACTATTACTGTAAAGTCGCGCTATGGCGCACAAGATTTAGCTGGCCTTTCGCATTTGGATGGGTATGCAGGCCTAGCGCCATTCGTGCGCGGGCCTTACCCGACCATGTATGTGCAGCAGCCTTGGACCATCAGGCAATATGCTGGGTTTTCAACAGCTGAAGCATCCAATGCGTTTTACCGGCGCAATCTTGAAGCGGGACAAAAAGGCCTGTCTATCGCATTCGATTTGGCGACACATCGCGGCTATGACAGCGATCATCCACGCGTTGCTGGCGATGTTGGTATGGCGGGCGTGGCCATCGACAGCATACTGGACATGCGCCAGCTGTTTGATGGCATTCCGCTTGATCAGATGACGGTGTCGATGACCATGAACGGTGCGGTTTTGCCGATCATGGCGCTTTATATTGTGGCTGCTGAGGAGCAAGGCGTTGCGCAGAAAGACCTTTCGGGCACCATACAGAACGACATTCTCAAAGAATTCATGGTGCGTAATACGTACATCTATCCGCCGCAACCATCCATGCGGATCATCTCCGACATTTTTGCTTATACTGCCGAGCACATGCCGAAATTCAATTCGATTTCGATTTCCGGCTACCATATTCAAGAAGCAGGCGCGAGCGCGGATCTGGAACTGGCTTACACGATAGCAGACGGCATTGAATATGCCCGCGCAGGCGTTGCGGCTGGTATGCCGATTGATAGTTTTGCACCGCGGCTTTCGTTCTTTTGGGCGATTGGCATGAACTTCTTTATGGAAGTCGCCAAAATGCGGGCGGCACGGTTGCTCTGGGCGGCGCTGATCAAGAAGAATTTCAATCCGAGCGATGAGCGTTCGCTGTCTCTGCGCACGCATTGCCAAACATCCGGCTGGTCGCTGACCGCGCAGGATCCTTACAATAATATCATGCGCACAATGGTCGAAGCGCAGGCCGCCACGCAAGGGCATACACAGTCGCTGCACACCAATTCTTTCGACGAAGCATTGGCTTTGCCAACCGATCATTCTGCCCGTATTGCGCGCAACACGCAGCTCATTTTGCAAAAGGAATCTGGCACCACGCGGTTTATTGACCCATGGGGCGGGTCGGCATTTGTCGAAAAATTGACGCATGATTTGGCAGCCAGAGCACTGGTGCACATCGAAGAGGTGGAAGCACTCGGCGGTATGGCAAAAGCGATTGAAACAGGCTTGCCCAAAATGCGCATTGAAGAGGCAGCTGCCCGCACACAAGCCAGAATTGACACAGGGCTTCAGCCATTGATTGGGGTCAATGCCTACAAGGCGACCAGCGAAATCGAAGTCGATGTTTTGAAAATCGACAATGCGGAAGTGCGGGCGCGGCAGTTGTCAAAATTGCAACAGCTGAAAGGCACGCGCGATGTTGCGGCAACGGAAGCGGCGCTGGATGCACTGACTGACGTGGCGCGCACTAGCAAAGGCAATATGCTGGAATTTTCTGTTCGTGCTGCACGTGCGAAAGCCACTGTGGGCGAAATTTCATTAGCTTTGGAAAAAGCGTTTGGGCGACATGTAGCGCAAGTGCGCACCATTTCGGGCGTCTACCGCAAAGAGGCGGGAGAAACCCCCGCTGTCCTTGAAGTGGTCAAATCGATTGAGGATTTTAAGGCTAAAACAGGCTCTTCACCGCGCATTTTGGTCGCGAAAGTCGGGCAAGATGGTCATGACCGCGGCCAAAAGGTGATTGCAAGTGCATTTGGCGACCTGGGTTTTGATGTGGTGGTGGGCGCACTGTTTCAAACCCCCGAAGAAGTGGCGGAGCTGGCGATACGGGAGAATGTCAACATTGTCGGGATATCTTCGCTTGCTGCTGGCCACTTGACACTCGTACCAGAACTGAAAAACGCACTGGTGAAACGCGGGCGCGGCGACATCTTGATTGTTGTCGGCGGCGTTATTCCGCCACAAGATATCCCTGCGGTACTGAGCGCTGGCGCGACGGCGATTTACCCGCCCGGCACCGTGATTGCAGAGGCTGCATTGGAGTTGGTGGGGATATTGGCTGGGCGGTAGCTAGCGAATGTTTTAACGTTTGTTGCAACATAAAATGGCTTATGTTATGACTTCTGTTACAACAGGAGTGAAAGTCATGAATACAGTCATTCGCAAAATTGGCAATTCTGAAGGTGTTATTATTCCAAAAGACATGCTTGAAAAATTGGGCATGACGGCCGGTGATAACGTTGTGCTTTTACATGAAAATGGGGAACTGCGCATTCGTCCAATAGAGGACTCGCGCGAAGAGTTTGAGCGCAAGATGAAAGTCGCTCGCGAGCGTATGAAAAAATACGAAGTTGCATTGCGTGAACTTGCAAAATGATTTTCCACGACCGCGAAATACTGGAAGCGTTGCATGCTGAGCAACTTCAATTGCATGGTGGCGCAGCAGGCCTCCGTGACGAAGGGATGCTGGAGTCCGCATTGAATAGGCCGTTGCAAAAATTGGCCTATGCCGAACCGACAATATTTGAATTAGCGGCCGCTTATCTATTTGGCATTGTAAAGAACCATCCATTTATTGATGGAAATAAACGCACCGGCTATTTGGCGTCCGACGTGTTCTTGGCTCTGAACGGCTGGAGCGTGGAGGCAACACAAGAAGATATCATCAGTTTTGTGCTTGCCGTTGCTGCCGGACACGTAGACGAAACCGGCGCTGCACTGTTTTTCAAAGACTTTTGCGTTGCGCTTGAAGCGTTGTAGAACTAGCTGAGATTCTTATCGCCAAGAAAGCCCTGTCATGATCCGCATATTTATCAAAACAGCAACTGCACTTGAACCACGGGCGTTAGCGATTGGTGAAGTTTTGCCAAAATCTGTGGTGTGGATTGATCTGGTCAATCCGACACGTGAAGAGGATTTATACGTTGAATCATTGACTTCAATCGAAATACCAACGCGCGACGACATGCGCGAGATTGAAGAATCCAGTCGCCTCTATCGCGAAGAAGCCGCACATTATATGACCGCACCGCTTCTGCATTCTGTGAGCATTGATAAGGCTGGGATTGCGCCAGTTACATTTATTCTGGCTCAAGATCGATTGATTACTGTGCGCTATTCGCTTCCCAAAGCGTTTGAACTTTTTGAGGCGCGCGTACTGAAACCGGGCAATGAAGTTGTCAAAGCGGGGGCGAGCGGCTTGGCCATGCTCATTGGCCTTCTTGAAAGTGTTACGGACCGACTTGCGGATTTGCTCGAAGATGTAGCACTGCGTCTTGAGACAGAGTCTGACAATTTATTCAAAGAAAATCAAAGCCCAATGACAACGCCTCGGTTTCGCGGTGCCATGCGATTACTGGGAAAGGAAGGATCGTTTCTTTCAAAAATTGGTGAAAGTCTTTCTGGCCTTGACCGCGTGGCAGGCTATCTTGCTGCTGAAACCAATGGTCCCAAAAAACAAGCGCTGGCGGACCGTTTGCAATTGATTGAAAAGGATTTGCATTCGCTCAATCGCCATGCTGGGTTCTTATCAACGAAAATCACGTTCCTGCTTGATACCGTCGTCGGATTGGTATCGGTCGAGCAAAACGGCATTATCAAGATATTCTCAGTTGCCGCCGTCGCGTTTATGCCGCCGACGTTGGTGGCATCAATTTATGGCATGAACTTTGATTTTATGCCTGAACTGAAGTGGCTCTACGGATATCCGTTTGCACTGGGACTTATGATTTTGTCTGCCCTTATCCCATTGATTTATTTCAAGTTTAAGCGCTGGCTCTAAGTTTAAGAGTAATCCGAGCTGAGGGCGATTACTTTCCATTCGTGGCCATTTGTTGACACAACATCGCCGATTTTCTTACCGAACAAAGCAACGGCCAAGGGTGACACATGGGAGATTTTTCCGTGCTTGGCATCGGCCTCGTCTTCGCCGGTGATCAGCCACTGGACTTGTGCGTTGTCATTCAGCGATAGCAAGCTGACTTGCATCCCAAATCGCACAACGTCATTTTCCGCATCCGGTATAGAAAGTTCCGCTGTCTCGCGGCGGTATTTCCAATAGCGCAGATCGCGCGAGGTTGTGGCTATTCGCGCAATATCGCCTTCTGCTTCGGCACTGGCCAGAGACTCATGCAAGAATGCAATCTCCGCATCCATCATGGCCAATCCA